>DAIOVK010000321.1:0-4282 GCA_036759045.1 Kapaibacterium sp. (SeqCode)
ACTTTTTCTTTTACAAGAAAACTACCATTTGAACAATTCATAAATTTACCTAAAATTCATTAATTAAAGTTTATTTAAATCCCGTTTTGGGTTTCTTTCTTGCACCTCAATTTTTCGTCAATCTTTTCTCTTCTTCCGATAATTACAACTTACAAAATAAAAACACAAAAGTCAAGCATTTTTTTTATTTTTTTTAATAATATTTTTAAATATTCCTCAACAGGAATATTTAACATCTCATATATTATTGTTATATAGGTATTTATAGAAATGTGGTGTGTATAAAATCAAAGATGAACTCCACGCTTGAAGTGGAGTTCATCTTTGTTTTTATGCACTCTTTCCAAGTTGCACTTGAGAAAAAAGAAAAAATTCTTTCTTGTATTTTTATGTTTATTTTGTTATTTTACATTATGTAAATTAACATAACAGGTAATGTTTATGGCAATACTTTCAATGTTTTATGGTATTATTGTGTCAATGTATTATTTAGACAATAAACAACATAAATTTCCACATATCCATGTAAAATATCAGGAAAATGAAATTGTCATTTCTATTCCAGATGCTAATATACTCGAAGGGTCAATACCAGCAAATAAATTAAAATTAGTAATTGCTTGGATTGAAATTCACAAAGACGAATTAATGGCAAATTGGGAACTCGCGTCAAAAGGTAATTCTGTTTTTCAAATTGAACCATTAAAATAGGAGGTACTTATGAATCCAAGAGTAAAAGATGTTGTTCCACATTCTGATTTTACATTAGAAATTAAATTTACAAACGAAGAAGTGCGTATATTCGATGTAAAACCATATCTTGAAACTGGTATTTTTCAAGAGTTAAGAGATTACAATAAATTCAGATTTGTAAAACCATTTCTTGGTTCAATAAAGTGGAAAACAGGACAGGATTTATGTCCTGATACATTGTTTTTAGAAAGTAAATAATTAAATTGATTAGTAATTCGACAAAGATTTTTCGTCCAATTTTCTTCTTTAGTTGAAGATAGGAATGAAAAAACAAAGATGAACTCTACGCTTGAAGTGGAGTTAATCTTAATTTTCATTTATTTCTAAGTTTAAAATTGCAGAATATTTTTTAATGCTATTTTCTAAGTCTTTTCTACTTTTTTCTTTTCCATGCCCGGAAAGGAAATAATTGCAACCTGTTTCGTATAGCTTTTTCCAACTTCTTAACATTTCAATATTATCGCTTGTATAAGGAGGTAGAACAGAATTTTTAAAAACACCAAAGAGCGTGTCGCCGACAATAGCAATTTCATTATCAACGATTAAGCTAACTGAACCAACCGAATGACCGGGAGTATGGATTATTTTTGCCTTTAACCCTTTTTTCTCAAAGTCATATTGCTGTTCAACCAAAATATCCGGTTTGCATCGCTCATATTTCATTTTAGAAAAAAGTGATTTTCCAAAACTGACAATTAGTTTTGTAATAAAATTAGTTCCTTTAATCAAGGGATTTTTGCCATTTTCCAAATAAGTTGCTTCTTCAGTATGAATTATAACTTTAGCTCCAAAATACTGCTTTATTCTGTTAGCATTTGAAGCGTGGTCATGGTGCGAATGTGTTAATATCAAAAAATCAATTTTACTAATTTCCAATCTAAGCAATTTTACGTTAAGCTTTTTCCAATATCTTTTCGTGCTTGTATCTATTAAAATATTGATTCCTTTTGCTTTTAAAAAAAAAACATTACTTCTTCCAGAGAGAAGTTGATATATTTCATAACCACTTTTTGTTTTCCAAATTTTCATTAATAAATTTTAATATTATTACTTTTAACAAATGGGATTTATATATATTTTCATTCTGAACCCACTTATTAAGCAAGTGCTTTATTTAAAAGGTGATGAAAGAAGTATAAACTTTTGCAAAGTTAAGAAACTTTACAAAAGTATTTATCTTATTACTTTGTGAAGGTTTCTTAACTTTCGTAAAGTTTTGTGGGATAAAAGTAGCGATGTCATTGGTAAACGAATTGAGGAATGACACAACTACTTGTTAACACGGAACTTGAGATTCAGAAACATTGTTTTTTCAGTCATACTATCAACAAGTTGATAGCATGACTGAAAGCCGAATACATTTGGGCTTGCCCAAATGCTACAAGTGAGCAAGCTCACTTGCTTTCCCCAGATAGATTTTGGCATACGCCAAAATGACAAGAAAAGTTGTCATTTTCCTGAACTCCTAAATTTATTCTGACTTCGAAGAATAAAGATGTCCTACATTTTGAAAATGTAGGACATCTGACTTTTATCCATTCGCATTGTCTTGTAAATTAAAGTAGCAATGTCATTAATAACTCAATAATCAATTAACAATTAACAATTAACAATTAACAATTAATAATTATCCATTAATTAACTCGCAATCCCATTTAACCTCGCATCCCGAGCGTTGGAACATAGCTGAAACGCTGCAGTAAGTTGTTTGAGATAGTTCAACTGCCCGTTCTAAATCTTTAATTTCAGCATCAGGGCTTGTTAATCTATATTTAACATATACTTTAGTAAAAACTTTTGGGTGTTGCTCTGCTCTTTCTGCAATTATATTAGCTTCGAGATTTGTGATTTGCTTTCTTTTTTTTCTGATAATAGCCGCAATATCCATCATAGAGCAAGCTCCCAATGATTCAAGCATAATTTCCATTGGAGTAGGAGCCAAATTCTCTCCACCTTCAGGAATGTGTGTATCAAACATTGTTTCTAAGCCCAAATCATTTATCCCGGAAATCCCCATTTTTTTATTTAATTTTAAATTTACTTCCATAATTCTTTCCTTATTATAAATAAAATACATAAATTTGTAATTTATGACGATTAAAAAGATAAATATTTGAAAAATATGAAAGAACCAAAAGTAGCAATAATAATGGGCAGCGACTCAGATTTGCCGACAATGCGTGAAGCGGCTGCAATTTGTCAAGAATTTGAAGTTGCTTATGAAATGAAAGTAGTTTCTGCACATCGCACTCCAATTCAAATGATTGAATATGGAAAAAATGCTCATCTTCGTGGTTTCAAAGTAGTAATAGCCGGCGCCGGTGGTGCCGCTCATCTTCCCGGAATGATTGCAGCTTGTACTCCATTGCCTGTTATTGGAGTTCCTATAAAATCCAAAGCATTAAGTGGATTGGATTCGCTTTTATCAATAGTTCAAATGCCTCCGGGAGTTCCGGTTGCAACAGTTGCTATCGGTGCCGGTCGAAATGCCGGTATCCTTGCTATGCAAATACTTGGGTCATCTGACGAAGCTCTTCGTAAGAAAGTTGAAAATTACAAGTTGAACCTTTTAAATGAATCACAGCAGAAAAATAAGAATCCAGAATTTACTCAGTAATTGAATCGGAAAAGAATTGAACAATATTATTAAAACTTTATTTATTGGTGATGTCGTTGGAGCCGTTGGAATTGATGCTGTTAAGCAGTATTTACCAATATTAATTGAAAGGTATCAGCCGGATTTCATCTTGGCTAACGGTGAAAATGCCTGCGAAGGCAAAGGAATTACTGAAATAGAAGCAAATTTGCTTTTTTCTCTTGGTATAAACGTTTTAACAAGCGGAAATCATATTTGGGAAAACTGGAAAGGAAAAAATCTTTTAAGCACCTGCCCAAATTTGATAAGACCTTTCAATTATCCTCCTGGAAACATTGGCAAGGGATTCCTTTTTTTTGAAAATGAACAACTTCCTCAAATAGCAGTCTTGAACCTGCAAGGCAGAACTTATATGCAAACGATAGACTGTCCTTTTAAAGCTGCTGACTATGCTTTAAGCATAATTGCTCCCAAGACAAGCTATATTATTGTGGATATTCACGCAGAAACTACTGCCGAAAAAATTACACTTGCAAATTACCTTGATGGAAGAGTGAGCGCTGTAATTGGCACTCATACTCACATTCAAACGGCTGATGCCCAAATTATGCAAAAAGGAACTGCATTTATTACTGATGCGGGTATGACCGGTCCTTACGATTCAGTTGTCGGTTTAAAAAAAGATATTGCTTACAAACGTTTCACTCTTCAATCTCCCTTTAAATATCAAATGGCAACTGATGACCCCCGTATTGCTTATGTTTTTTTTGAAATGGAAATCCCATCTGGAAAAGCAAATTTCATTGAAGCTCAAATTTTTCCTGAACTAAACAGAAGAAGAGTATCAGAGTGAGCAGTTGGCTGTTGGCAGTCAGCAATCGGCTTTCGGCCATTAGTTATTAGGTTATTAGGTTATTAGGTTATTAGGTTATT
>DAIOVK010000322.1:0-4276 GCA_036759045.1 Kapaibacterium sp. (SeqCode)
TGTCATTCTGACGAATGTCAGAATAACGCATTAGTTTGTCATCTCCATTTAAATACCTAACTTTTTCTAAAAATTATACACTACATTCAGAGAAGATAGTATCTGCTCTTGCTTTTTGGACAATGTTACTACTTTTTCTATCACTTTGTTGCTTTTTTTATCTTCTAAATATACCTTATAACCACCATTCAATTCATACAAAGCTTCAGTTGCTGATATTTTAAGTGCTTTAACCTTATATTCTATATATGAATATATACAATATGCTAAATAGCAGACTTTTATATGCGATTTAATATGTTCAAGATTACTTAATCTTAATGGTTGCAATGATATTGGATTCTTCAATTTCTTAAAACTTCGTTCAACTATATCTTTCTCAAAATATTTTCGTACAACTTCTATTTCATCAAGTGTTGTGTTCGTGTATATCAATGAGTAACCAGCATATTTACTTAATTTATTCTTTTTAACAATATCCATTTCCTTTTCTTTCTTTGCTACTTCTATATTTGGATTGAAGACTGCTATTAATTTTCCATCCATATAATCAAAACTTTTTATATAAACATTGGTCGCTTTTAATTGTACTCGGCATTGTTTTGTAAATATTTCATCACGACTTATTTTTGATAGATAATCCCTGCCTATAACAGTTGTCAATCTCATTCCTAAAATTGATTTAAATTCATAATCTTGTATATTTTTTATATTCTTTTTACTACACATTCCTCGGTCTATAATTATTGATTCATAACCTAATACTTTTAAATCATTTATCATATCCTCAAATATTTTTACATTGCTTGTATTTCCTTCATATACTTTATGCATAATTGGAAATCCACTTGTAAAACTTACTGCAAGGGCTATTTGAATCAATTTATTATATTTACCATCTTTTCCACGTCTTGATTTCCAATTTGCTTTGCTTCCGTTGAAATAGGTATCTGTAATGTCAAGAACAGCAGATTTATTGTCATCTTCTAATTTTCTAAAGAAACTGTTTATACTCATTTGTATAGAATCAAAGTCAATTTGAGAAAGTTCAGTAAGAGCATTGTATAGCTCGTTAGAAGTGATTTTTTTAAGTTTTAGAATATTAAGGATATCGGTTCTTTGCAGCCAAACAGGTATTTTGTATATACTTATTTTTTCAATCATATGCGATAGAATTAAAGTCATAATAGGTTTATAGATTTTATTGAGCATTTTACTTAGCCCAATTTTATCAGATACATCTTTAATAACAAAAGAATCAAGGAATTGAGTTACTTTAGAAATATTATAATCTTTAGTTTGACGTTTTCTAACAGCTTTTCCATTTTCCTCTTTACCTAGATATTCCAAAACTCTTTGTTTAACTTTACCATCTTGTCGATAGCTTTCCACTTTAACAAGGTAGGTTGAATTACCTTTTTTTATTTTTCTAATGAAAGCCATAAAGTCCTCAAAAGTAATGTATAATATACATTACAAATATATAAAAAAAATTTACGATAAGCAAATTATATTTTAGATATTTAGAGAAATGTAGTGTATATATTTTAGGATAAAGTTAGGTATTTAATTTAAAATTTGGAGTTCTGATATTATATATATAAAAAAAATGTCTAACACCTTGCGGTGTTAGACATTTCAAATAGCTATCGGAAATGGAAGGGAACGACAGCTATTTACCCACAATCATAAGAGTCGAGACAGATTGATTGCCAGAAAGCAATACAACATTATAAATTCCATTAGCAAGGTTACTTGCGTCAAAATTAATATTGTGCATACCGGCATTATAATTATTTGCTATTGAAGCAACTAATTCACCATTAACATTATAAATGTTCATTAGAGTATTACCATCTTCGATTAAATTAAATTCAAATTTAGTATTACTTTCAACTGGATTTGGTGAATTGGAAATTGTTAAAGTGTTATTTACGCCAGTTCCTAAAACAGCTTTAGCAGAATATATTGCATTTGATTTGTAAATTAAACCTTGATTTTCATTATTTGATGTAATATCTTTAATATTAGTTAAAGAAAGTGCATCAGTTGTATTATTTGCAGTATTTAGAATCTTTACAAACAGATTTTCATCAATTTGAGCGCCATCAATTATTGAAGAAGATTCGTCATCACCCCAAATCGTAATGGCAGCGATACCATTATAAATTGCACCAGAGCCAACTAATTCATTATTTTGATTATACACACCAATTTCATTTCTGTCGTTATTTTCAATGGAAAGCAATAAAGTAGCATTGTTTCCAGTGTTATTGAAAGCAGGAATGAGATTTTTTGCACTTGGTGTAGTTACATCAAGGTTTGATTTCATAGCAGAATTAGCTGGATATGTAAGCTGTGCAGCAGCATTCATATAGAAATAATATCCCTGGGTAGGAGCCATATTACCGAGAGTATTGATTCCATAAACTGGGCTATAGATACCGCCGGCATTATTCTTTGCTAATACCAAGGAAGGAGTAATACTTGCAAGAGCGGTAACAACAGACATTTCATTATCACGTAAATAAGCAGATAAATTCCAGCCATTATTTAAATTAATTGGTGCGAGTTCAGGTGTAATTTTTGAACCTGAAATAGTAAGTACATCAGCATTAATCATATTAATTAAATATGCACTGTTGATATTCCAATTTCCAATTGTATTGATATTATAAGCAGGTACATACATATCACCAGTAGAATTTTTCATTATTTTAACATTGTTTTCTATTGAAGCTAACATAATTTCAACATCATCATCTTCAGGAGCAATATAGCTTGAAATACAATTCCATCCAAGACCAAGATTAATATTTAATTCATCGAACTGATTGGTATTTAAACTTGCAAGCATAGAGAAGCCACCTACTTCAAATTCTTCGGGACCCAGAATATATGTTGCATAAGCAAAAACTGTATTAGCTTCAACAGCATCCCAAACTAAGAAAGTATATTCTTCACCAATATAGAAACCATCTTTAACTGGGGTATCCGGGTCATCTCCCCAAACAGTAATACCTACGCTTTGCCCGTTCCATACGCCATAACCAGCACATTGCCATTCATTTGGTACTGGCTGGAAAAAGACACCGATAGCATCGCCATTGCTCATTGGTCTATTTCCAATTATTGCTGGGATATTAAATGGAACTACTATAGTTGAAAATGAACCGGTATTTTCCACATTAGGCCAGAGTTCAGTTGTAAACGACCAAACTTCTGACCATTCACTCAAGCTTCCAGATGGAGAAACAGCTTGGACTCGCCAGAAAAATGGGTCAGAAGAAGAAGTAGAAAGCAATGGGGTTTGAATTGGAGTTTGGAAAGAATTCCCTTCAATTTCAAATTGTTCAAGAGCAATACTATCAAATTCTACGTCTGTAGCTACTTGAAGATTGTAAAGGTTGTAACCTTGAACCAGCTCCCAAGAAAACAAAGGAGTAATAGTAATTTTTTGTGCCAAATTCTCTGGACTTAAAAGAGTTATTTCACCAAAACCTTCATAAGCTCCAATAGTTGGCGGGTCGTTTCGGACTAATCCTCGGATATCTTCTGGCACTTCTTCAAAATAAATTCCAGCACCAATAAGTGGAGAAGCAATTAAAGGTTCAAGATTGTCATTAGCAATAAATTCCGGATTCACAGATAAAGAATTTGTATCCTGAAGAGTTGCTGCCTGCCATTCCCCTAAAGTATATTTGTTGTTTAATGGGTCGCAGGCATTATTAGTTGCGTCTTCCGGGGCACCGATATTGCCAAGAATACCATAAGGACCACCGGCATAATAATCATTGTAATCAACTGATGTAATTAGAGTATCCAAAATATCAAAGATTGCCCAAGCCCAAATTGCATAAGAACGAGAACCTTCCAAGCCCTCTAATGTATTTGAAAATACATTATTTCTCATATCTAATTCATAATAAATAGGGGCAATAAAGGCAATTGCTGCAGATAATGTACCTGCAGTTCCTACATCTACCTGTGAGCCGTAAAGATTAACAGAATTGTACCATAATTTCAATTTCGTAGTGCCTAATATTCTTATACCAAATGGATTTTGATTGTAGTTTGTAGGACTATAATTGATTGTTCTTATATCATAAATAATATTATTCATAATATACATTGTGTCAACTGATACTGGAATAGGAATATCAATTCCATAAGCACCGCCGCCATCTGGACTTGCATTTTCCAAGCCATGAATTTTATTTCTTAATACCTGTGCTCCGTAGCCATACATACTTAATTCGAGACCACAAATATTATA
>DAIOVK010000323.1:0-4271 GCA_036759045.1 Kapaibacterium sp. (SeqCode)
ATTAAACATAATTTTATTATTGAGCAAATTTATTTTTTTTAGATATTCCATATTTAAGAAAATATGGAATATCTGCTATCAAGATGAAAAATTTGAATAGCCACGAGCTAAAGCTCGTGGAAAGGGGATAAATCCCCGGAATGTTTCTCTGTATTTTTTTTCCCACTATCTAAAGATAGTGGCTATTTATTAAAAGAGATTTGAACTCCTTCCAAAGTTGGACTTGGAAAGAAAAAAAAGTAGAGACACAGCATGCCTTGTCTCTACAAGAATCAACATAACATACGTAGAGACAGGTCTCAGACCTGTCTCTACAAAACAATTTAACAAAAATCAGCAACGTAGTTGCGTTATCGTAATAGATACGGATTTGAAATGAATAGCCACGAGCTTTAGCTAGTGGCTGAAATTTGGAGGAGTTATATTTTTCCTTTCTATCTAAAGATAGTGGCTATTAATAAATTGCTATAAAGATAACACATCTACTATGTTTTTTCCTTTCCTCTCCTAACCAAATGCAATTCATTTAGTCATACGAATAGCTTGCTGTTCGTATGACTGGCAACGCAGCAAAGAATCCAGAGAATAGTGGTTTAAAGATATTGTTTTTATGCTCTAAGCTGGGCAGATAACAATTTAATTCTTTCTTTTTCCTGAAAATATTCTTCTTTAATTTGATTAAATGTTTCTTTTACAGAAATAATTTTATCAGCTAAATAAGCATTAGTTCCAGCAAAAGCAAATCCTGCGTTCATTCTTCCTTTTGCTGAATTATGAAGCACCTGAGCAATGCAGTAAGGCGCCGTTAGATAATTACAAGAACCAAGACAGTGCCAAATACATTTAAAAGGATGAGTTTTTCCAGCGTGAATTTGATTTACAAAATCGTTTTTTATTACTCTTCCCGGCAAGCCAACTGGACTATTTATAATAGAAATATCCTCTTTTTTGCAAGCTAAATAGGTTTCCTTGAAGTCTATTGAAGCATCACATTCGTTTGTAGTAACAAAGCGGGTACCCATTTTCACTGCTTTTGCTCCATACTGCATAATTTCATAAATATCTTTTCCAGAATAGATACCACCAGCAGCAATAACAGGGATTTCTTTACTGAATTGATTTTCAAAAATACTAATTTCTCTAATCGTTTCTTCAACTAAAATATGCAAAGGAACAAGCTTTCCCGTCAATTCTTCTTTTTTAAATCCGAGATGCCCTCCAGCCATAGGCCCTTCAACAACCACAGCATCGGGAACATATCCGTATTTATTTGCCCAGTATTGAAAAATCAGTTTAGCTGCTTTTGCAGATGACACTTTAACAAGAAGCTTGGTTTTATGTCCATCGCGTCCTGAAGAAGAAATCATAGCCGGAATTTTGAGTGGTAGTCCGGCACCCATAATTAAAATATCTATTTTCTCATCAAGGGCTACTTGAATAAGTTCTTCGTGGTCAGTCAAAGCAAGCATAATGTTTAGCCCTAAAACACCCTTTGTAAGTTTTCTTGCTTTTTGAATTTCGTTTCGTAATGCTCTTTTATTTGCTTCACGGAAATTAGTATTATAATCGGGTTCGTTCATTCCGATTCCCGCAGCAGAAATTACACCAACTCCACCTTCATTTGCAACTGCAGATGCAAGCCCGGATAATGAAACACAAACACCCATTCCACCCTGAAATATTGGCAATGAAATATTTAAATTTCCTATATTTATTGCATTCATAAATTTAATATTTGTAAAAAAAATAATTCAATGCAAATCTAATCAGAATTATTCTTTTTACTCAAATTTAGGGATATAGCTAATAAAATAGGGATATTTACAGATTTTAGGGACGAAACAATGCTATTTAGGGGCAAAATTTATATCAATTTCTTAAACTCTTCTATGTTATTTTGAGAAACTAAAGCCGGAAAATCAATATTTTCGAAATAAAGCATATATCCTTGCGAATTTCCTTTGATTTCTTTTATATGATTTATATTAACAATAAAAGAGCGATGACATTTAATTATAAAATCAAACTCGGCAATTTTTTCTTCTGCTTTGTTTAAAGAACTTCTAATGAGTTGTTTTTGTATTTGATTATCTGATTCGAAAAAAATCTCAATATAATTATCAGCAGCTTTTATCATAACCAATGAATTTGCAGAAACAATAAGCCCATCTTTTTTATATTCAGATTCAAAGTGAATTAGTTTTTCTTTATGTTGTTTATTTTCAATTAGTTTCTTGTTTAATTGCTGAGCTGATTTTAAATTTGAACGTAATAACCTTTGCTGATTAATTATAATTAAAACTGCAACTGGAAGGGAACCGAGCAGCAAAATTCTGCCTATGTCTGAATAATTAATGTTTATAATTCCAAATAATTGAGTGTATAAAACAAAATCGCTACCAGAAATTGCAAAAAGTATCCAAATATTCCAGATTATTTCTCTTTTTATATCCCAATTAGCAGATATTTTTTTAAACAAACTGGGAATAACTATCAGATTTAAAGTTAGTATAAAAAAAGTTGAAAGTGCAAGCCCGGAAAGCAAATAAAAAATCTCTTTCTGGGAAAATTCACTGACTTCAATTGGTTGAAAAATAAGTAAAAATGCTAATACACCAAGACTAATAAATAAAACGGTTTTTGCATTGTGTTTTAAATCGTCATTAAAAGGATAAGGTTTAAGTAAGAAGTTTAGCATTTTCTTTTCTCAATATTGTTCAAATCACTTATTGAGAAATTCTCAATTAAAGTATTTTAAAATTAACTATTTTTAAAATAAATTAAAAACGATATTTGAAATTTTGTTTTTTGATTTCGCTTTTAATCATGTTTAGAATTTTAACTTTAGTAATGCTTCGGGAAACTTTGCGAAAGTAAGAGCCGGTCATTCTGACGGATTTCAGAATCTATCTTAGTCAGTCATACTATCAACAAGTTGATAGCATGACTTTCTTTCTTGTCTTGCGAACAGCTTGCTGCTCGTATGACTTGCAAGGCAATACTTAAAAGTGTATTTTAATATGGCACATAATATTCAATAAGTTTAATATCTACTTCTGAAACGGTGCCGTGATGCTGATAGATATAGCGTGTTATTCCTATATTCGGTGTAAATTCAATTATTACGTGATCTGGATTTGTCCTATACATTATGGAAAATTGCTTTCTTTTAACATCAGCTTCAACACCCTCAATTTCTTTAAAGTAAACCTCTTTTTTATCTGTTACAAACCAGCAATAATAATAATCAGTTCGGGTTAATTGCACATCTTCGCCATATTTTTTTCCTTTCCAAAGTGGTAAATCAAGGAATATATTCGATATATTAACTAAATCAATCAAATTGTCGTTTTTATCTTTGAGACGTTCCCAATCTTTTGTATCTCCATAAAAATATTTTGAACCAACTTTTATTATTACATAAAAACCACGATCTTTCCCTTTCTCATACCAGTTCAAATCGTCAGGATGCCCTTTCATAAGAGCGCCCGTAACATTTCCACGATTGACTACCTCCAAAACCTCCATTTTCCAGGTAAGAGTATCTTCATTAACTATGCCTGTAGTATCGCCAAGTTCCATCCAAAGCACCTGCCCTTTGTATATCCAGTAAGCGCCCTCCACCAAAGGAAAAGCATTAATCTTCATTACTGCGTTTGTGGTTTTAGCTTGTACCGTATTTGACAAAAGCAGTATCAATACAATAATTGCAGTAACGACAAAATGAGTGATAAAGAAAAATTTTTTGTTTTTCATAAAATTTCCTTAAAAATTGATAAAAAATACTTATTTAACATTTCTATACGAAGTGAGGAATCTCACAAGTTATTGCTACCACAGACTTATGAGATTCCTCACTTCGTTTACCAATGACATCGCTACTTTCACCCTACAAAACTTTACGAAAGTTAAAAAACTTTCGCAAAGTAAGAATATCTAAATACTTTCGTAAAGTTTCTTAACTTTGCGAAAGTTTAAGTGCTAACAACGATTTGTGAGATTTCTCACTTCGTTACCAATGACATCTTTTTTGCAAAACCAATGAAACACAGAACAGAACTAAGAAATCCCCCCTACCCCCCTTTTTCAAAGGAGGGAATTAAAAAGAAAATTCTTTTCCTCCTTTGAAAAAGGGGGGTAGGGGAGATTTTGACTTTCTATTTTTCATAAGTCCTTATGTCATTTCCATTTAAAATAAAGGTTTTCCTGTATTTGGGGGTTGCCAATGACATCGTTACTTGTCATTCTGGCGTATGCCAGAATCCATCTTG
>DAIOVK010000324.1:0-4267 GCA_036759045.1 Kapaibacterium sp. (SeqCode)
TGAAATATTTTAATAATTCCAAATTTATTTGGGTAACGTCAGCTCTTGAGAGGGGCAGGGGGTGTGTTCTTTCTTACTCGTTACATCTGAAGCATTATCAAAGAGATAAACTATTATAAACATTTTTCTTTATTTATAAAGTACTTTTTAAATGAGGGAAAAAGAACACACCCCTTTGTCCCCTCTCAAGAGGGGAATAAGAAAAGTGGATTCAAAGAACTTATCAGTCCTGCCCCCTCTCAAGAGGGGGAATAAGAAAAGTGGATTCAAAAATGTATCTAAACTACACTTTTTCATTTCTCGAAAGAGAAATTGCGTTTAGGGGAGTTAATAATTAATAATTAATAATTAATAATTAATAATTAACAATTAACAATTAACAATTAGCTAAGTGGAGTTGGTGACTCAGAGGAGTAGTTTTGGAAATATGTTTTTACGATAAACTGAATAATTCTCTTTATAGGTGGGTCATAATTATCAGTATATTTAGAAATAGAATTTTCAATTTTATTGTAATGATAAGAAATATCATCAAATATTTTGGATAATGTATTAACTGGAACAGCAATTTGCTTTTTTATTTTTTCAAAAACGACAGAAGATTGCACTTTCACAAGATAAGTACGGTCTTCACAGCATTTAGTCTGCTTAACATTGTTTTTATGTGAAAAATCCTTTTGTTCAGAGTGAATTTTGCAGCAATCGTCTTCACAATTTATTGGATTTGAAGCGTGTTCTTTTGTTTGCTCGTCGTGGCATTTAATTGGTATATAAAAAGATACAATTCTGTTACCAGTTGTATTACATTTATGCTCTCTTATGTCAATTCCAATAAATGTAATTGGAATGATTATAAGCAGCACATAAGTAAGCAATATTTTATATACCTTTTTCATCAAAAGCTATAAACGAATTGAGTAAGTAAATATTTTAACTTTACTATTCATCAATTCAGAACTCCTGATGCCTCGTAGTTTGCTATTTCGCAATCTTGTCATTCCGAACCCCAAAATGAAGTAAGAACTATATTTAAATGGAAATGACATCACTAAAAGCGTCATTCTGACGGATGTCAGAATCCATCTTTAAAATAGTTTTTATAGGTCATTAGTCATTAGTATTTTTAGAAATAACAAAAAAGTAAGATGGATTCTGGCATACGCCAGAATGACAAACAAAGATGTCATTGGTAACCCCAAAATGAAGTAAGAACTATATTTAAATGGAAATGACATCACTAGAAGCGTCATTCTGACGGATGTCAGAATCCATCTTAAAAAATAGTTTTTATAGGTCATTAGTCATTATTATTTTTACTAACAACGAATTACCAATGACATCGCACTAAATATTTCAACACTATATCTTTTAAGTCTATATAAAATAAGCTAATAAGGTTGTTTCAACAGGTTTATGTTTTTCTACTAAGGTTTATTATAAAAATAAGGTTTAGATTTTTTAAAAAAGAATAATTTTATCAAAATAATTTTAAACCTTATTTTTTGTTGATAACCTTAGTAGAAAATAGTACTAAAAATCAATAAACCTTATTACCTTATTTTAAATTTTCTTGCACACAAAAATTTGAAAAGAATTATGTCATCTTCATTTAAATAAAGGTCTTCCTTTATAGTGGGGTTCTAAATGACACATTATCTGCGTTATTTGCGCAATTATTCTTTAAGATGCAAATCACTTAACTAATTTATTTTTATTATGATGTCTGGAGTTCTTAATTTACTTATCACTTTTTCTTTATCTTCAAAATCTCAAAAGTTGGATTTTTATTGATAATTTCGAAATATTTTATTAATTCTTCTTTGTCTTGATAATCTTTTGGAATATCAACATTTTCGCCATACTTATTGAATATGACGTAGTCAATTTCTTTATTATTACAAAAATCAAACATGGACGAGACAGTAATATTGTTTTTTGTTTCTAACCTCAGAAGATATGTACTTACTATTTTATGCTTTTCTATACCATTAAATATATAGTTCATAGGAGCAATCACCCAACTGCCTTCAGGAATTAATTCAGATATTTCGTTGTTTATTGCAGAAATATATTCTTTATTAAAAATATCACGCATATTATAATTAAACGAAACAGCAAAAAATAAAGCAATCACTAAACAAAAGCTGGCAATAACGGCCTTATTTTTTATTGTAAAATTCCTTAAACAAATGTATATCAATGTTGCCTGAAAAGGAATCAGATAAACAGAATATTTAATTGTTTTATCTTCAACTATAAATGCAATAGAAAAAATGAGAATGATAGTATATATAAAAATATCATTGTGATTCTTACGGTAATCTTTGAAATTTATAACAATACAAAATATAGTAAGTAATGAAGAGGAAATGATTTCTGGTTTTCTAAAAAGTCGTTCGTGTTCTTTAAAAAGGTTTATTAGAGGTGTAATCAAACTGAAGGAAGTTTTAGAATTAACTAACGGACTATTTATTTGAGAATTAAAAATATGATTGTATATAATGATTTCATATAGATATGGAAGAAAAACAATAAAAGAAAAAATCAGGAATAATACTGAGTATTTATAATTTCTTTTATAAAGAAAAAAGGCAATACCTGAAACGACAAATACTATTCCATAAAGATGCGTCAGCATTGCAGCACCAGCAAATATTCCACCTATAAGAGAATATAAGTATGGTTTCTTACATTCGTGTTTGGATATAAAATAATAGCTTGCAAATCCAAACATTGTAACCATCATTTCAGGACGAGCAATTTTTGCAAAATAAAAAAATTCTGAAAATGAAAGTAATAACAACAATATAAGATAAATAGAGTATTTTTTATCTAATAGATTTTCACGTTTTAAAAATAAAAACAAGAGATAAAGTAAAGCAAGGAATGATATAATTGAAATAATTCTAAGAACATCAAGTGATAAACCAAAAATCGAAAATAATATAGCAGAAGAATAAATAAATAATTTGTGCTGCACTACAATTCTTTCCTGGTCTTCTTTTATCATACCTTTAAACAAATTTGAAGTAGAAACTCCATTTTTTGCTAATGAATATGACTGCTCAGCAGACCAAGCTTCATCGCCATTTACTGAATGATATGGAATACTAATTAGAAATAATAATCCCTGAATACAAAATAATATAAATGATATGATTTTAAAATTTGAATTATCTGTCATACTTTAAACTCTAATCTGTTTTTTGTGCAGAAGATAAAATATCTTTAATGTTGTAATTCGTTAAAAGATTTTTTATATTGCGTCATTTCGAAACGAAGTGAGGAATCTAACAAGTCATTGCTACTATAGAGTTTGAGATTCTTCACTACGCTTCAGAATGACAAGAAATTTTTATTAGGTTTTCAATAAATTACAACACTATCTTTTGCTTTCTCAAGAGCTGAATAAGAAAAGTTTGTTAGAGAATATATCCAATTTGTCGCTAATCTCTCATGAAAAAGTGGATGCGCAAGGTGAGTTATAAATTTATTTCAAATTGTATGATTCAAGTTCAGTAGTAGTAATTGGCTTTCTAAAACCAAGACTGTCTTTGTATTCGACAAGTTTGACAACACCTACACCGGGAGCGTAGTACTCTTCATATTTTGATGAATCAGCAGCATAAACCACATTATAATAATAGCACGAAAAAGTTCCAGCTGGAACCGTTACTTTTTTATCAAGAGAAACAATTTTTACATAATTTCCATCAGCATCATATTCAGTAAGTTCAGTAACCGGATATTTATAGAATAAAACATCTTTTCTGTTTACAGAATTGCTGTCTGAATATAATACGTGCATACCATCGTTTGCGTTTCTTAATTGCATAACAATTTGAGAATTTAAAGCAAGGTTATACCATTTGATATCATTAACTAACTCGTCACTAACTATTTCGTTTACTTTGTTAACAGAAATCCCGCCAGTTGTTACGAGATATGTCCATTTATTTCCAATTTTTGCAGGAAACAGTTCTTTTGTCTTGATTGGTGAAGAACTATCATCACTGCAAGCAGTTGAAATAAATAATACTACGATGAGAAGTAGAATAATTTTTTTCATATTTTTCTCCTAATTTAAATTTTAAAAAAGCAAATTACAAAAGAAATACAAAATAATATTAAATTTTTTTCCAAAGGATTAGTCTAAAATAGTCATTCTGACGGATGTCAGAATCCATATTGAACTCCTTACCAAATTCAATTTGGGAAGGAGAGAAATTTAGATGAACTCCACTTCAAGCGTGGAGTTCATTTTTTT
>DAIOVK010000325.1:0-1943 GCA_036759045.1 Kapaibacterium sp. (SeqCode)
TTGTATAACAAATGATATTATTAACTCCGCTCACGATATTAGTGAGGGTGGTTTGGCTATCAACTTAGCTGAGAAAACTATATTATCTAACAATAACTTAGCAGCTTCTATATATATTAATGAAATTGATTTAAGTAATAATAAATTCAACAACTTATTATTATTTGGTGAATTTCAGACAAAAATAGTAGTTACAACATCTGAGAAAAACGTTATTAAATTAAATGATTTATGTGATAAATATTCAATGAGTTGTGTAATGATAGGAAAAGTTCAGCAAGAAATATTTGAAATAAAAAATATTCTAAGAACAACAAAAGAAGAATTAGTAAAAGCATATAATGTTTTAAACAATATTATGCATTAAAATTTTTAAATTAAACTTGAATTTATTAAATTATTAAATAAATGTGGAGAGAAATTTGAATCATTTTTTTAAAAATATCAGATTAATTAACCCAGAGGAAAAAATCAATTCAATAGTAAATCTTTGGGTAAAAGATGGCAATATAAAGCATTGCTCACCGGAAGATGCAACAATAGATTCAGATACTGAAGTAATTGAAGCAATAGACTTAGTTGCAGCGCCTGGCTTCTTCGATATGCATGTACATTTAAGAGAACCGGGGTTCGAACAAAAAGAGACAATTAAAACTGGATGTGAAGCCGCAGCCAATGGTGGTTTCACTGAAATTTGCTGTATGCCAAATACGGAACCAGCTATTGATAATGCTTCTGTAATTGAATTTATAAAGAATAAATCAAAAGGTTTTTTAACCGATGTTCACGTAGCTGCTGCAATAACTCAGGGACGTCAAGGAAAGCAACTTGCACCTATTAAAGAGCTTACGGAATATGGAGCAGTTTTCTTTACTGACGATGGTTCTTGTGTTACTGATTCTACAACAATGAAACTTGCTTTTGATTATACTTCTATTGATAATCTTTTAATTTCCCAGCATTGCGAAGACCATTCTTTAACAAAAAATTTTGCAATGAATGAAAGTAAAGTTTCTTTCAAACTTGGTCTTAAAGGTTACCCAACAGTAGCTGAAGAAATTATACTTAATCGTGATATAATGTTGGCTGAGTATTGTGGAAACCATCGTTATCATGCTAGTCACATCAGCACAAAAGGTTCAGTTGATTTATTAAGAAATGCTAAGGAAAGAGGATTAAATGTTAGTTGTGAAGTAACACCTCATCATTTTTCTTTAACTGAAGACAGCTTAATAACTTATGACACAAATCTAAAGATGAATCCACCACTTAGAAGTAAAGAAGATGTAGTAGCACTAATTGAAGGAATTAAAGACGGAACAATTGATTGCATTGCATCTGACCATGCACCACATACATTAAACGAAAAAGAAGTTGAATTTGAAAGAGCTCCGAATGGCATTATTGGATTAGAAACTTCATTAGCCATTGCTTTAACTTATTTATATAACGAAGGACATATTGGATTAGAACTTCTTATTGAATTAATGTCAATAAATCCAAGGAAAATACTCAATTTACCCAAAGTAAATGTAAAAGTTGGAGAAAAAGCAAATCTAACAATTTTTAATCCAATTGAAGAATGGATTTTTGAAAAATCAAATATTAAGTCAAAATCAAAAAATTCTCCGTATATTGGATATAAGTTTAAAGGCAAACCCAAATTTGCAATAAACAATAATATGATTTTTAAATCAGTTTTATAATCAAAATATTATGAAATCAAAAAATCAAGCAGACGATGATACTTATGCAAATATGTCAGATTCTGAACGTCTTTATAAAGAGATAATGATTAAAGAAATAAAAAAACGTATTGCATCAAGAATTGAAAATGACGACCCTATAGTTTCTACTACTTTAAAATCAATGATTACTGATTCACCATCAGAATCAAAGAAAAAATAAACAATGTAATATAATTTACATTATGTAAACTAATA
>DAIOVK010000325.1:2043-4233 GCA_036759045.1 Kapaibacterium sp. (SeqCode)
TTGTATCTTAAAAGATATTAAAATGTATATATCTTCTTATGTAAACTAATATTGTATCTTAAAAGATATTAAAATGTATATATCTTCTTATGTAAACTAATATTGTGTCTTAAAAAAATATTAATATTCAGAATCATATTCATCTGAATTTACTATTCCCTATTTAAAGGAAAAATTGAAAGGTAATAAAATGAATTTAAAAAACAACCAAAATTTAATAATAGCTACTGTTCTAGTAATAGTTGCAGCATTTTCAAGGTTATTAATTGACATTCCGAATGTAAGTCCGATTATGGCACTATCATTATTTGCAGGTGCATATTTTTTAGATAAAAAATTTGCTATTGTAATCCCAATCGCAGCTATGCTTTTAAGCGATGTGTTTCTTGGTTTCCACTCTATGATTTGGGCTGTTTATCTTAGCTTTGTATTTGCTGTATTTATCGGTTATTGGATTAGCAAAAAAGTTACTTTTATTAAAGTATTCTTTAGTTCTCTTGCTGGCTCAATCATATTTTTTATTGTAACAAATTTCGCTTACTGGTTAATGTTTAGTGATTATACCCGTGATATGAGCGGACTTATACTTTGCTATGAAATGGCGATCCCATTTTTTAGAAACACTTTGTTAAGTGATATAGGCTTTTCACTTGTAATATTTGGTAGTTACGCTCTTGCAGGTAAATTTGTATTTAGTGAAAAAGCAGTTATTAATTGATAATTGACAATTGACAATTATTTTTTTGAATAAATTAAATAACATTAGGAAAGCATTATACTTTCCTAATGTTTAGTATATTAGTTATAACATTTTAGTAAATACTTTATAAATTATTATAAAATAAGAATATATAGCCATTCACTTCTAATTCTCTACTATCAATTTTCAATTAAAAATTGTTTCCCAGTCATACTATCAACAAGTTGATAGCATGACACTAAATCTCTCCACTTTAGCACGAGTTCCTTAATTTTACGAAAATTTACTGCTTGAGATTCTTCGCTTCGTTCAGAATATCTAGAAATGATAATTTGTTATTCTATGAATTATTACACTAGACAAAATTAACAATTAACAATTATTATAGGTTTACCCCAAAAACAAAATGAACGATTGATTCTTGTGGATTAAAAATTAATGATGATTTTAATGGCAATTCAAATTCACTTGATAATTTAATATTTTTTTTACTTGTAATACCTAAATTGACTACACCAAAACTATTTCCAAAAGCACCTGCTTTAGGAGTTAAACCAAGAAAGAAATCTAATTTGATATCTGAAATATTTAAAGGGTAACCTATCTCAAAATATGAAGAATAGTAGTTCTCCCCTATTTCATCTTTTTCTTGATTATATCCCCAGTATTTATCATTTCCAAAAAAATAAACTGCACCGAACACTTTAAGAGGAAAAGATTCTGGAAACTGATATTCTAATCCTGCTTCTATAGTATGTGCTGTCATTTTATTATCGAAAACGAAATAGCGGGTATCTTTTGAAGCTGGTTCTCCAGTAACAGAAGGAACATAGTAATCACTTAAACTAACAGTAAATCCTGCAATAGAATACTTCAAATATAAATCGACTTCTTTGTAATAGTTAGACATAGAAATGGCACCCCAATACCCTATTTCAAAACCACTATAATTAAATGAAATATATGGTTGAATGCTTGGAGAATTTCCATAATCTACACCCCGGAACACGTAACGGCTAACTAAATCGGCTCCTACGCTTAGTTTAGAAGAACTTTCTTCAGAAAAAGACGAACAAAAACTGATTATAAAAATAACAATAAAACATTTAATACTTTTAATATTCATTGTTTAAACTCCTAATAATGAAATTATATTAATTATAATTAATTAGTTAAAAACATCTATATTGTATAATACAATGATAAAATAAAAATATGAAAATCAATAAAAAAATTAAAAATTTTAAAATGACAAAAAATATTTTACAAATTATATTTCATTTATTATATTTGCAAAGATAGTGAAAATTATTAGTTGTTAAAATATATGAATAGCTTTTTATTGTTGTAAATTAAAATGTGGATAAAAATCGAAAAAAAAAAATAATTTTATCTGTCATTCCGAACCCCAAGATAAAGGAAGACCTTTATTTAAATTGAGATGACATAAGTTTAAGCGTCATTCAGAAACAGTGCTTTTCAGTCATACT
>DAIOVK010000326.1:0-4224 GCA_036759045.1 Kapaibacterium sp. (SeqCode)
CCAATGACATCGCTCCTTTGTCGGTCATTCTGAACGAAGTGAAGAATCTCAAGCTTTGTGTTAGCAATGGCTTGTGAGATTCCTCACTTCGTATCGGAATGACACTTTAATTGTATTTTTGAATGCAACTTGATATCGCTCCTACGGAGTTCATTCGTTCTTTGCTTTCCTTTGCTATTAAGATAGCAATCCTAACGGATTTGAAAATACTACCCAGTCATACTATCAGCAAGTTGCTCGTATGACTTATATTATATCTCACCTTCCCAAATAGTATTTGGGAAGGTTTTTTTTATTTCTCTCTTTAGAGATAAGTTATACGAACATTTTGCTTATCGAATGACTTGGAAAATAGAATTTTTTTACATTTTTTTAAAAATAATGTAATTAAAAATATTTTAAAAGAAAAAACATTTTGAATTATAATAATTTATTTTTAAATTACTTTTTTTTAATAGTGAAAATATTAAATGACTAATGTAGTAAATAGATTGATAGAAACACAGGAATTCGCTACTCTACCACCAGTAGCCACTCATGTATTGAATATGCTGGAAGATGATAACGTCGATATTCGTAAAGTTTCTACTATTATTGAAACTGACCCATCATTAACATTAAAATTACTTAGAGTTGCCAATTCTCCTCTGTATGCAACAAGAACAGAAATCAATTCTATTCAGCAGGCAATTATTACATTAGGATTGAACAGATTAATCAACATAGTACTGGGAGTTTCCATCTTTTCACGCTTTCTGATGAATACCAATAAAGACGTAAATGTAATAATGGAACGTTTTTGGTGGCATTCTTCCTGTACTGGTATTGTTGCCAAAGCATTGTCCAAGAAAATAAATAAATTTTTTAAAGAATCTGAATTTATTGGTGGACTTTTGCATGATATTGGAAAATTAGCAATGATTCAGTATGATTCTATGAAATATCTTCAGGTTTATGATTTAATGGAAAGTAAAAACTATACCGATATTGAAGCGGAGCAGGAATTGTTTGAAACAGACCATTCGGAAATCGGAATGAATATAGCAAAGTTATGGAAATTACCTGCTGATTTAAGTGATATCATTTCTTCTCATTTGCATCCCAGCTTAATTAGTTCAAATGTCGAGGTTGTTGCTGTTGTCCGTTCTGCAGACATTCTTTGCGAAATGTGGGGCGCCGGAATCGGTGAAGGACTTAAAACAGTTAGTTTTAAAGAAGAAGAATGCTGGAAAGTGCTTTGCAACTCTTTCCCTGAATTATTAACTTTAGATATGGAAGTTTTTACTTTTGAACTCGAAGAAGAATTTAAAAAAGCGTTAGCATTCTTAAATCTCTTAATTCAGGAAGTTAATTAGCTTGAACTATTATCTTCTTTTGCTTTTTATTGGTTTATGGTTTGTGGTTTATGGATTTTGGCTATAGGTCATTGAGCGTAGTCGTGGTCATTGAGCGTAGTCGAAATGACCAATAAAAGGAAAAAAGTTCTGAAATTTCAAAGATTTGCATTTACTCCTATTCGGGTGCTTTGCTTGTATTGAATTGATGGAGATTGAATTTCATCATAATAGACATCAGCTTTTATTATTATGCCCAGCCACTCCCAAATTTTTACCTGAAATTCATTCTGAAACTTTACTGTCCAGTTTTCAATGTAATTTGATTCTGGAAAGAGAATATATCTAATTTTTGTTTTGTTTCAAAAAGAAAAGAGCTTTCAAGTATTTGCTTTTCTCCTTGCTGCCAATCTTTTGTATTAGACTGAGAGAAAGAAATAGAAAACCGCGTCTGGGAGTAACAATCAATAATAAAGAATAGATATAACAATAAAATAATATTGAAATATTTATACATTTAAAATATTATAATTTTAGCAATATAATAATTTTTTATTCTATTGTTATAGATGAAAAGTAAATTCTAGAACACCATCATTATTTGTAATCATATTACTTATATCAAATGTTCTTCTTTCTAATTTACTAATATTCTTATATTTTACAACTATTAGTTTAGATGACTCTGGAAAAGTATAATTAGCAGTACTAATATTTTGTGTAATATTAGTATTATTATCATTAATACTAACAACTATTTCACCAGGTTTCATAATACAACGCCAGACATCTCCGGGGTCATTAACGGGTGTAAATTCAGTTTCAGTTATTATAACAGTAATAGAACAATTACTACCACCAGGAGAGCAATTTACGTCAACACCTGTCTTACCATTCCATTTTAATGAACCAGCACCCTGTCCAACGGTACAATAATATTCAACATCTTCTTCTATTTCAAAAGATGATAAAATTAGCAATGATAATAATAAAGAAATTATCAAATTTATAGTTTTCATTTTATTCCTCAAAAAATAATTAATATTTATAATATTTAATAACAGAATAATTCTTATCATATTCTAATAGAATATAATAATCTTTAGCAAAATATACTGGCTTTGAGTTTTGTGGCTGTTCAAGGAGTGTTTGCTTGCTATTATCATTAGAATCAATAATATAAGTGAAAAAACGAAAATATATATTACTTAAGTCTAAAGGATTTGATGTTAATTCTTTGTAATATGTATTATAAAAAGTTATATAAATATTATTATTGTCATTGTTTAGAAATAATTTATCATAATAAGAATTATTTGAATTAATTAAAACCCATTCATCTTGATTTAAATCTGCAGATATATCTTTTAAACCTTTTTTAAAAATAGTATCGTGATTTATTAATATTGAATGAGAAAATTTAAAATCCTTATTAAAAATATTTATTCTATCAGAACTTTCTTGTATTGTATATATATAATCATCACTAATTAAGACTTTTACGTTATATATTGAAAATTTTGACCACTTTTGATAAATAGAATCAATAAAACCAAATTGCTTTTTTAAATTTCCTTCCATATCGTAAACTAATAAATTTTTGTATTCAGTTTTAGATTCTCTGTTTAAGGGAATTATATTAGCAATTATATTATTGCTTTTCTCATTATAATACAAAGTTTGGTCAATGAAATAATTTAGTGTATCAAAATTTCTTTTAAATGTAATACTTTTTTCAATCTTATTATTTTTTAAATTTAAAATATATAAAATCGGTCTTGTTCTATAATCAATATCAATATACATTATTTTATTATCACCTTTTATTCTTTCAAAAGAAATCGGGTTAATTACTGTAAGATTTTCAAAATCATCAAGCATAAATCTTTTGTAAACTAAACCTTTGTTACTAATAAAATCAATTGAATTTTCATAATCATTTAAACAAATAAAAATACTATCTTCAGGATAATAATTTATTTTAGTCATAAAATTAGATGGGTATTTGTTGTCTTTATATGTAATTTCAAACTCTTTAATAATTCTATCGTTAGTAATCTGTTCTGTTTGTGTTTTATTAACTTCTTTATTTATAAAGTCTAATTTTAAATCAGGCCCCATACATTTATCAATAAATAATATTCTTCCATTTATATCAGTTGCAATATAAGTTGGTAAATGTTTTATTTTGTAAAATTGAACGTAAGCACCAAGCGGATCTGCTACTATAGTGAATTTCCAATTATATTTATTTTTAAAAGAATTAATTATTTGCTCTGTTGATTTTGTTACAAAACAAATAAAATTTACATTTGGGTCAATTGCCTTGTATTCATTATATAATGCGTTTAATGAAACATAACAGGTAAAACAGGAATTATCGTCAATAAATACTAATGCATTAAGTTTAGAGGGACTTCCATAAATCTTAATATTATCGCCTATCTTATTAGAACTAAAATAATCTTCATTTTCATTTTGACTATATAAGTTATAGGATAATATTAATAAAAACAACAGCACATAATTAACTTTCATAAATACTCCTTTTAATATTTTAGGGCTGTCTTTGTTAAAGACAGCCCTAAGGTGATTAAGGAATTAATACATTGATTTCCCCGTTTTGGTCGGTAGTCAAATTACTAATATCAATTTGTTTCCCGTTTAAATTTGGATATTCATCAGAATGATTGATTGTAACTATTGTATTATCGGGAAATGTATAATTTTGTGGTGAAATTGATTGAGTAAAGCTTTGTCCATCATCAGGAGAAATGCTTGCATCCATTTCTTCAATTGTAAGCTTTAAATAATAATTGCCGTCATTCCCTATAGTAACTTCGCTATATTTCTTCTGGACATATATATAGCAATTTTTACCTCCATCTTC
>DAIOVK010000327.1:0-4223 GCA_036759045.1 Kapaibacterium sp. (SeqCode)
ATAGTATAGCAACAGAATAAAAATAAGATGGATTCTGACATTCGTCAGAATGACAATTCGAAAATTTCGCTATTCCATTTAAAATAAAGGTCTTCCTTTATCAGGGGGTTCAGAATGACAGACTAAAATGAATTGTTTAAACTCCTCTATTGTTTTTTCTTTATTAGTAAAAAATAAAAAAAATATAAAATTATTTTTGTATAATCAGAATTTTGTATTAATTTTGAATGTTAATTAATTTTTATTCATAATACATTAGAGGAAGTATGAAGAAGTATTTCACATTAGTTCTCGTGTTTGTAGTATTTTTTGCCACAAGCACTCTATTTGCAGCAGAACCACAGACAAAAGCCGGTAGCAAAGCGCTCTATTTCGGTTTAAATGGCTTAAGCAATTTAGGTGTGGACAATTCAGTATTGGGAGGACAATATTTGTTCCAAGATAATATGGGAATTTGGCTTGGATTAGGTTTTAATTCTTCAAACCATAAACCTTACGAAAATGCAACTGAACTAAAATATAGTTCAGTCGGAGTTGATGTCGGGTTTATTTATTATGCTTTCCAAAAAGGTCCAATTGCAGTGTATTTATCTCCACAATTAGGTTTTTCATCTGGAACAGATGATAATGGCACAACCAAGATAACAACATCTTCATTCACTGGAGGCGTTAGCTTAGGTGCTGAATGGTGGGCATTTGAAAATGTAAGCTTTGCTGCTTCAGTTTTATTTGGTTATTCAAATTCAAAAGTAAAAACAGAAGCTGGTTCTAACTCAACTGAAGCAACGACTAATAATTTTGGTATATTAGGAAGTACTAATTCAAAATTCCTTATTTGTTTTTATTTCTAATTTATTTTAAATAAAAAAAGCAATGAAAAAATTATCAATATTAATTTTAGTGTTTCTATTTAGTATAGGTACATTGAATATTTTTGCAGCAGAACCTCAGACTCAGGATGGTAGTAAAGCATTTTACTTCGTTTTAAATGGACTTTCTGACTTAAGCATTAATAACAGCAGTATTGGTTTTCAATATTTATTTCAGGATAAGTTAGGTTTTCTAGTTGAATTAGGATTTAACTCGAATAATTTTAAACCTTACGAAAATGCTAAAGAAGAAAAATATAATACTTACGGAGTAGCAGCTGGTTTAATCTATTATGCATACCAAAAAGGTCCCGTAGCTTTTTATTTATCTCCTGAATTAGGTTTTAGTTATGGTAGCGAAGAAAAAAATAACGCTAAAGTTACTTATACTTCATTTTTTGGAGGTGTTAGCTTAGCAGCTGAATGGTGGGCATTCGAAAATGTTAGTTTTGGGGCTACTTCATTTATTGGCTTTAAAACTGAGAAAGAAAAAAATGAAGCTGGCTCTGTTTCTACTGAAGCAACTACGAATAGCTTTGGTATTTTGGGTAACCAGAATGCCAATTTATTTATTAATTTTTATTTCTAAGGCAATTAGTAAAAATTTATTCTTATGGAATTATTTTAAGAAAAAATATAATAATAAAAAAAATTTTTTGATAATTTAATAAAATTTGAATAAATTTGAATGTTAATTAGTTATTTTTCATAAAACTTTGGAGAAAGTATGAAGAAATTAGTCGCATTACTTTTCGTTTTTGTAGTAATATTTGCTACAACGAATTTATTTGCAGCCGAACCACAAACCAAACAGGGAAGTAAATCATTGTTCTTTGGTTTGAATGGTCTTTCCGATTTAGGAGTAGATAATTCCTATTTAGGTGCTCAGTATTTATTCCAAGACGATATGGGGGTTTGGGTCAGTATCGGATTTAATTCGAAGAACGATAAACCTCATGAAAATGCATATGAAAACAAATACAGCAAATTAAATTTCGATATTGGTTTCATTTATTATGCATTCCAAAAAGGTCCTGTTGCTATGTGGATTTCACCAGAAATTGGCTTAGGTATTGGAAGCAATGAAACATCTTCTTCTAAAATTACTGATAATAGTTTTTTGGCTGGTGTTGATTTGGGAGTCGAATGGTGGGCTTTCGAAAATGTAAGCTTATCTGCTTCCGTTTTCCTTGGCTTCGAAAGTCAAACTTTAAAGACAGAAAATAAAATACAGCCCAATTCTGAAACAAAAGCTACTACTAATACTTTTGGTATTATTGGAGACGAAGGTAAATTTACAGTTTCCTTCTATTTCTAAAACAAAATATAAGCTATACTATCCCAATTTAACGGGATAGTATAGTTTTTTTTGATACAAATATTTCTTTTTTGATTCCTATCTTCAACTTCGCTAATTTAATAATTCTATTTTTATTACGAATAAAAATAGAATAGTAGCAATATGTATTATATTATTTTCCCATTTTATCAAGTAATTTTTTAATATTATCTGAACTCCTTGCCCCTTGTCGTTTGTTATTTCTCTGTTTTGTTATTCTGAGGCAAATATAAACGAAGACTTTTACTTTTGGAGAAATGAACTTTTTAGTCATCGGATAACTGTCAGTCATCCGATGACTTCCGTATAATATTTATCATTATAATTATATATAAAACATATAGTTACGTGCTAAAAACACCAATGTGGTTAATTAGGAACGAAGCAAAGAATCTCAAGTTCTGTAGAAACAATGAGTTGGTAGATTTCTCGCTTTGTTTCTGAATGACAAGCATGCGAAATATCCAACTACGATGGGTCAGGAGTTCTGCAATTATGATTAACAAATAGAAGAACATTCATTGTTGTCTGTTCTTATTTGAATAAAAAAATATTAATACATATAAATGTGGCTACTCTAAAACTCAATATTGTGTTGTTACAGATTAATCGAATATATACTCCCAATGTATTTTATAGATACCCGTTCCACTGGTATAACGCTTTTTAAAGTGGATTCATTAATTCTAAATCCATTTATCACTTATCATTAAAATTTATATCCTACTCCAAGATGGGCTCTAACACCACTAAATCCAAAATTTAAATCGTAGGGATCCTCAATAATAAAATGAATTTCATGTGAAAATTCTGCAAAATAAGAAACACCGCAATTAAAGTAAAATCCATTGTAATAATAATTGGTTCTAGCACCTAACTCTATATAATTAACAGTATTTTTTATTTCTGCCGTTGATTTTGTGAATCCGGAGTTATTAACTTTTAGAATTTCTTCAGTTCTATATTTTAATGAAGAAATACCTAACTCACCCCATGCTTGAATTCTAAAAGGAGCATATTCATTTGCACTTCGGGTTTTAAGAACTAAGCCATATTCATAATTTGAGAGAAAATCATCAAATTTGTATTCACCGGAATAGTCGGCATAATGAACTCTCGAGCCAGTTGTAACATAAGAAAATGAAAAACCAAAATCAAATATTTTACCATAATGAAGTAATTCTCCCTGAATATATGGAATATTAGGATAATCATCAGTAACTTTAGCAGGAAATTCAAATTCTTTCAAAGCTTTGTCTCTTGCATTTTGAATCACCTTGACATCGTGAGCAGCAAAGCCGCTTTGCAGTTCTATCCCCCAAGTGTTATATCTTAGATTTAAAGAATCTTTACTTTTTAATTCGGTTAATAAGCAAAGAAAAAGAATTGCGAAAACAATTAATTTTAACGAAACTTGCATTTTACTCCTGTGCTAAAATATATATAATCCCCTTTTATTCTTCCTGTTCCACTAATAGATTTATATGTAAAAACTGAGTTCAAGCCATTATTCAAATCTACAATTTCATAAATATTTTCAGATTTGTATGAAATTGCCAATCCCGATTCAAAATCAATTTGATAAAATAAATAAAGTGAAATATATGTAATAGATTTACTTTCGCAATCAATATAATTCATTTTATTATCATTATAATCAAAATAATATAACCGACTATTATTATTAGCATCAAACTGCATACTTAATCCAAGGAAATCCTCACTTACTAAGTTTTTTGTATTTTCGCCTACTTTATAAATTTTGGTTATTAAACTGCTTCCATTTGTATTATAAGCAACAAAATCACCATTATTTGAAATTGATAAATCATTACCTATATCACGCCATTTGCACATCAACTTATTTTTTACTAAATTATAAATATAAACGGAATCATCAATATAAGCTGCTATAATTCCATTACTCGAAATTGCCATATCTGAAAATCCATAATTGGTTTCTCTTCCGGTTAAAAAGACATCTGAAATAACAGTTGGATTGCTTAAATCTCCAT
>DAIOVK010000328.1:0-4221 GCA_036759045.1 Kapaibacterium sp. (SeqCode)
TATCATTTGCTTTTGGGCGAAATTCCATACTTTATCGTGAGTAAGTGCTGCATCAAACTCTTCTAAACTATAAATATAATCTCTTTTATCGCTTCTATGCTCATTCAAGGTCTTTTTTGCCCAATCGGGAAAACCATCGAAATTGTCGTAATTTTTATTATAAAAACAGAAATTATCAGAAAGCTCTCGCCGAACAATAAGCTCTTCGAGAAATGCGTTTTTTGAATCCTCTTCAGCTCCTTCTTTCATCACTTCGAGAGCAACTCTTTGAGCAGAAAGCTGTCCAAAATGCAGATATGGTGATAGATTTGAAAGCCCGTCGAGCAAAACATTATTTCGAGTAAGGGCATACTTATTCAATTTATAGGAAATAAAAAGATTAAGCATATTCTTTGCTTCTGCTTCACCACTTTTAAAATATTCATTTTCGAAAAGAATGTTTTTATATTTTTCAAAAATTTGATTATTGTTTATTTTTGAAAGCAAAATTTGATTTTCGTTATGAAAAGGGTGTTCAATAACTTTAGAAAAATCATCTAAAAACTGGGGCAGCAATTTATTTATTTTTGGGCGAAAAGTGTAGGCAGCCCATTCCTGCTTATCGGAAGCAATGCGACAGGGAACGATATTATGGGCATCAACTTCAAATACCGGCAAATGAGTAGTTTTGATAAAATCACTTATCCACGCCCTTTTTATTTTTAGTGGGTCAAAGTCCGTTACAATCGCAGCAGCTTTTATTGATTCAGCAAACATTTTAATACTTTCTCCTCTATTGCTATCAATGAAGAAAAAAGGTATCTTTTTTTCTTGCAAATCGCTTGCAATTCGCTTCAATCCAAGCAGCATAAATGAATAATGCCGAGTGCCAGCACCCAGAAAGTTTGGAACCAGATAAAAGCAGACATATAAAGGAGCTTTAAGTTCAAGAGCAAGAGATTGGGCATAAAGCAAAGCCCAGTTGTCGCTTGCCCGCTGGTCACGGCTCATCAAATACAAAACAGGAGCAGAATGAACTTCGCCATCGCTTAGTAAATGAATTCTTTTAGAGTTGAGATTTTTTCCGTAAATTTGCATAGTTTAACTAAAATATTTTTCAAAACGTCTTTTTGAAAATTAAATTAAACAAAATATTTGAAAATAAAAAGGATAAATAAATGAGTGAAAATAACGACATTTTTTCAACAATAAAAGAATTGGAAAAGCAAGTAATTACAGTCCCAAAGAAGCTAACAATACTGCCCCTTCGCGATATGATTATCTTTCCTTATATGATTTTTCCAGTGCTGATTGGCCGTGCTTTTTCACTGAAATCAGTTGCCAAAGCATTGGAACAGGATAAATTCATATTCGTTGCTGCTCAAAAAGATTCCTCAATTGAAGAGCCAGAAATGAAAGATATATACAGTTACGGAACTGTTGCAAAAATTATCCAAATCCTTCGTTTGCCAAATAATTTGCTAAAAATATTAGTTGAAGGGCTCTATCCGGCAAAAATTAAAAAATCAACCAAAAATAAAGAATTGCTCGAAGCAGAAATACAAGTAATTAATCTGGAAGCACAGGATAATAGTCAGGAACTATCCGCTGTTATTCGGCAATGCACAGAGCTTTTCGTTGATTACATAAAAGTAAATCACACTTTGCCACCAGACATTTTATCTGCCTTTGAAAATATTACAGACCCAATACGAAAGCTATATTACATAGCTGCAAATGTCCAGCAAAAAATCGAAGTTAAGCAGAAAATTCTTGAAAAGAAAACACTTTTGCAGCAGTATTTTGAACTTGCTACCATTATTACTTCTGAATTAGAAATAATGAAGCTTGAAAACGAAATCAGCAGCAAAGTTCACGATAATATTCAAAAGACCCAGCGAAAATACTATATTCAGGAGCAAATTCGCGCATTGCAAAACGAACTCGGTGAAGACGAAGAACTTATTCCCGAACTACTTGCAATAAAGGAAAAACTTGATAAAGCGGATTTGCCCGAAAATATAAAACCGAAAGTTACTGAAGAATTTGAACGATTGAAAAAAACTCCAACAATGTCGCCGGAGTTTTCTGTAAACCGCAACTATCTTGAACTTCTTGCTTCTCTTCCCTGGAAAGAACGTACTGAAGACAATATGAACATTGAACACGTAAAGACAATTTTAGATGAAGACCACTACGATTTGGAAAAGCCCAAGGAACGCATTTTGGAATACATTGCAGTGTTAAATCTGGTTGGGACACTCAAGCGTCAAATCCTTTGCTTTGTGGGACCTCCGGGAGTTGGTAAAACCTCGCTTGGTCGTTCAATAGCAAGGGCATTGGGAAGAAAATTTGCGCGATTTTCGCTTGGTGGCGTTCGGGACGAAGCTGAAATACGTGGCCATCGCAGAACTTATATCGGTGCCTTACCCGGAAAAATTATTCAATCTATGAAAAAAGCCGGAACAATTAACCCGGTTATTCTTCTTGACGAAATTGATAAAATGTCAATGGATTTTCGCGGAGACCCTTCCTCTGCCCTACTCGAAGTGCTTGACCCAGAGCAAAACGTTGCATTCAATGACCACTACCTTGAAGTTGATTACGATTTGTCTAATGTACTTTTCATTACGACTGCAAATGTGAAATACGATATTCCAGTGCCACTGCAAGACCGTATGGAAATTATTGAGCTAAGCAGCTATTTGGAAATGGACAAAATGGAAATAGCCCGCCAGCACATAATACCACGGCTTTATAAGGAATTTGGGTTGAGCGAAATGAATCTTGATTTCAAAAGCGAAGCTATAATGAAAATCATTCGAGAATATACTCGTGAAGCCGGTGTTCGTAACCTTGAACGTGAAATTGCTTCTATTTTGAGAAAATTAGCAAAAGATATTGTTGAAAAATACTATTTAAAATTAAAAGACAAGAAAAATGCACCTGCTCAGGATTTCAAAAGAGCATTGATTGAAGACGAAGCTTTCAAAAAATCAATTCAAAAGCAAAAACACGTTATTGATGAAGATTTAATTGAGAAGTTTTTAAAAGCACCAAAATTCAAGCAAAAGAAAGATGAGTTGGACGATAAAGTCGGTGCTGCAACAGGACTCGCTTGGACAAGCGTAGGAGGCGAAACTCTTCCAATTGAAGTAACGATTATGCCCGGTCCCGAAAAACTTACACTGACCGGTAAACTCGGCGATGTGATGAAAGAATCTGCTCACGCTGCACTTTCTTATCTTCGCTCAAATACAAAAGCACTTAACGTCCCTGATAATTTTTACAGGAAAAAGGAAATTCATATTCACATACCAGAAGGAGCAATTCCAAAAGATGGTCCTTCTGCCGGTATTACAATGGCAACAGCACTTATTTCTGCTGCATCGGGCAGAGCAGTCCGTGGCGATGTGGCTATGACTGGAGAAATAACATTACGCGGCAATATTCTGGCTATTGGCGGATTGAATGAAAAACTCCTTGCAGCAAAGCGTGCTGGAATTAAAGATGTGATTATTCCAAAGGAAAATGAAAGGGATATTGAAGATATTAAAGACGAAATCAAATCCGGCTTAAACATTATACCTGTTTCACACATCAGTCAGGCAGTAGAAATTGCTATAAAGAAATAGAATTTTATTTTTATAAAAAACTCCTTCCCAAGTTTAACTTGGGAAGGAGAAAAGATGTTTATTAAACTTTCGCAAAGTTAAGAAACTTAATGAAAGTCAGAAGAGAAAGTCATACGAACAGCAAGTTGATAGTATGACTAAAAAAGGTTAGAAGTTCTACATCTTCTGTTTTATACTTTACTAAAGTTAAGGAACTTTCACAAAGTAGTTTTTGAAAATTTTGTTCTATATAATAAAAATTAATTACTATCGTTATTAAATTATGACATTATAAGAGCATATAAATTATTGGCTTGAAAGCTCTGAATATGATTTGAAAGCTGCTGAAAGTATGTATCAAACAGGATATTTCGTTTGGTGTTTATTCATAGGGCTTTTGGTTTTAGAAAAAGCATTAAAAGCTATTTATGTGCAATTTTCAAATAATAAAGTACCACCGAAAATACATAATTTAGTAAAATTAGCGTCTTTATCAAATATTGAATTAAATGCAGAACAAATTGATATATTTGAAGATATAAATGATTTTCATATTGAAGGAAGATACTCTGAGTTTAAAAATGAATTATATAAAACTGCCACAAAAGAATACACAAAAAATAATTTA
>DAIOVK010000329.1:0-4215 GCA_036759045.1 Kapaibacterium sp. (SeqCode)
AAGCCATTGCTACCACAGAGCTTGAGATTCTTCGCTCCGCTCAGAATGACAACTTTTCTTGATAATTTGCGCAATTGTTCGGTGCGAGGCAAATCTTCTAACTCCTTTATTATCGTTAAGAGGTCTGGAGTTCTGAAATTGCATTTTCTTTTTTCTACTAAGTTTTATTGTGGGAATAAAAAAAACCTCCCCAAGTTTAACTTGGGAAGGAGAGAAAAAAGGTATGTCATGCTATCAACTTGTTGATAGTATGACTTGGGTAAAAAACTAATTCAAACCGAATATTTTCAAATCTTCTTCTACGGTAGAATTCTTTTGAACACCAAATTTTTCTACTACAAAATTCAATACGTTTGGCGTTAAAAATGCTGGCAGTGTCGGTCCAATATGAGTGTTTTTAATGCCGAGATAAAGCAAAGCAAGATGAACGATAATTGCCTTTTGCTCATACCAGGCAATATTAAAGACGATTGGAAGTTTGTTAATGTCATCTAATCCAAGCACTTCTTTCAATTTCAAAGCAACAAAAGCCCATGAATAAGAATCATTGCACTGCCCGGCGTCAAGCACTCTCGGAATGCCACCAATATCGCCAAGATTCAATTTGTTGTAACGGTATTTGGCGCAGCCGGAAGTGAGAATTACGGTATCTTTCGGAAGCTTTTCTGCAAATTCAGTGTAATATTCGCGGCTCTTCATACGGGCATCGCAGCCGGACATTACAACCATTTTCTTAATTGCACCAGAATTTACGGCTTCAAGCACTTTGTCGGCAAGAGCAAGCACCTGATTATGAGCAAAACCAATAGTAAGCTCGCCTTGTTCAATTTCTGCTGGTGGGGCGCATTTCTTTGCTAATTCAATCACTTCAGAAAAATCTTTGCGACCATTAGGCAATCTCTTATTAACGTGTTTCCAGCCCGGCATCCCTGTAATACCAGTAGTAAATACTCTGTCGTTATAAGTAGTATTTTTTCTCGGTGGAACCAAGCAATTTGTTGTGAAAAGAACAGGACCATTGAATTTTTCAAAATCCTCAAGTTGTTTGTGCCAGGCACCGCCATAATTTCCATATAAATGGGAATATTTCTTAAATTGTGGATAGGCGTGTGCCGGAAGCATTTCAGAGTGAGTATAAATGTCTATGCCTTGTCCTTCCGATTGAATTAACAAATCTTCCAAATCTTTTAAATCGTGTCCGCTAATCAGGATACCGGGATTTTTCCCAACGCCGAGTTTTACGTTAGTGATTTCCTGATGTCCGAAAGCAGTTGTATTTGCCTTATCTAAAAGTGCCATAACTTTAACGCCGATTTCACCGGTTTTCATTACCCAATCAACCATTGCATTTAAATCCATTGATTTTGTAAGCATAACCAAGCTTTCTTCGATATGGCTGTAGATGTCTTTATCTTCTTCTCCCAGCATAAAAGCGTGTTCAGTGTATGCAGCAGCACCTTTAACTCCGAACAGCACATACTTTTTCAAAGAGCAAATGTCTTCGTTTGCATCGTAAGTTTCGGTGCCGACAGTTTTGGATTTTGCAATAAATTCTTCTTTTGTGGAAGCATTCCAGTTAATTGAATCGTGGTTTTCGGTAATTTTGATTTTGCTTTTCAAATTATCGCGGTAGCTGATGCTTTGTTTGATATAATCAATAAGCATATCGTCATCGAAATTGCCATTAGTAATTGTAGTAAATAAGCAATTAACGATGTGCTTGCTTTCGGCATTAGTATCAATTCCCTGTTTGCGTGCTTCGGTTGTAGCAAAGGAAAGCCCCTGACAGGCATAAACTAATAAATCCTGAATACCAGCGGTATCATCTTTTTTACCGCAAGTTCCTATTTCTGCGCAGCCGATATTTTTTGCTGCTTCCTGGCATTGGTTACAAAACATATTTTTCTCTTAAAATGTTGATAAAATGGTTAATTTAATTGTATTGAATAAATTACTTTCTTAAATATTTTTATAAATTTTCGCAAAGTACGAGTAACTTTACGAAAGTGAAAATAGGAAAGCCAAAGTCATACTATCAGCAAGCTGATAGCATGACAAGAATTCCCTTGTCATTCTGACGGCTGTCAAAATCCATCTTTTTCTGTCATTCTAAACCCCAGAATGAAGTAAGACCTTTATTTTAATGGAGATGACATCTGTTAACCCTGTCATTCCGAAACGAAGTGAGAAATCTCACAAGTCATTGATACCATAAAATTTGAGATTTAGAAACAGTGTTTATTTCAGTCATGCTATCAACTTGTTGATAGTATGACTTAGTAAAGATGTCATTCCGATACGAAGTGAGGAATCTCATGTATAGTATTAGCAATGACTTGTGAGATTTCTCGCTTCGCTTCGAAATGACAAGACGGCGAAATAACAAACTACGAGGCATCAGGAGTTCTGAATTTACAGCATCTTCGCCTGCGAAATGGGTTTTGGTGCTTTTACAACGAGGATTCTCGCAATAGCATCAATATTATTTGAAAGACAATGAACGATATCTTTAGGACTCTCGACTAAATTGTCTTTGGAAACAGCAATTGTCTCATCTCCAACTCTTACGTCAACCGTTCCTTCGAGTATATAAAAAAATACATCGACTGGAGTAATATGCGGCTTAAGTGACTGGCCTGGCTGGAGTATAATGTGCATTGCCTGTGCAGTTTCTTTATCATAAAGTTTTCGGACATCCACTTTGTGTGGTGTTTCAGCAATTGGCGTGTTTTTTACTTCAATGATTTTCATAGTGTTTTTGTTTATGGTTTATGGTTTATGGTTTATGGTTTATAGTTTATGGTTTTTATGTTAGTAAATATTTCCAAAGAGGTATAATTTCAATTTGATTTCCATCAATGTTAAATTTTTCTTCTTTTGTCTCATTAATTATTAATAATTTTTTTGCAGAAATATTTTTGACAGTTTTCAAAATAGAATCAATTTCTCTTTTAAAAGTTCTTTCATCAGAAATATCCTGAGCAACTTGTATTAAAGTAATTTCGTTTTTTTGATTTGTTATAAGAAAATCAACTTCACATTTTCCATCAGAAAAGTAATTAATTCGATTTTCTTTTCTCTTTTCATTTAAAAAAACAATATTTTCAATTTTTCTGCCATAATTTTGACTAATTGAAGTACTTAAAGCATTTATTAAACCAGTATCAATTGAGTAAACCTTTCTTGGATTACGAATTTCCTCTTTTATTTTAAATGAATGGTTTTGCAGATAGCAAATCAAATATGTTTCTTCTAAATAAGATAAATACTCTTTAACAGTATTAACGCTATTAATTTGAAGAGAATTGCTTAATTTATTATAAGTAAATAGATAGCTAAAATAGTTTATCATAGTTAATCCGAGTTCTTTTAGCGTAGTTATATCACGAATTTTGTAGCGTTCAACAATATCTCTAAAAATGATTTTATCAAATAATTCTCTTAAATATTTGTTTTTATTCTCAAGAATGTTAATTTCCGGAAAACCGCCATATTCAATATATTCATTTAGTAGCAAGCGTATTTTAGCAATTTTTTTTGTTGAATTAGATTGATTTTCATCATAGTTTTCATTTTTTAATTTTAAATATTCTCTAAAAGAAAAAGGAAAAAGTTCAATTTGAATACTTCTGCCAGTCAGGTGAGTTGCTAACTCACGGCTTAGCATTTTAGAATTGCTTCCGCTAAGAACGATGTTGTATCCTTGCCTCATAAGCCGGTTCGCAAATAGTTCCCAACCATATACGTTTTGTATTTCATCAAAAAGTAAGTATTGAGCGTTTGGATATGCAACTAAAATATTTTCTAAAATCTGGTCTAAATCATTTGCTTCTAAACCCATAAGACGCTCATCATCGAAATTTAAATATCCGTAACTTTGACCCTCAAGAAGTTGATGGCAGAAAGTACTTTTTCCACATCGCCTAACTCCAGTAATAACCTTAATAATTTTTTCGTTTAAAAATTGTTTAGCATAAGAAAAAACATCTCTTTCAACCAATTTTATGTTTTTCCTTATTTTTAATTCTTCTGCTTGGTCTGCTATTACTCTTTTTATTAATTGTTCATTCATAAACATTTTCAATTAATCAACATAATGCACAAATATAATTATTTTTGTGCAATATACTGCATAATATTTTTGCTTTTTTTGTTTATTTGTTTATTCGTTTATTCGTTTATTTGTTTATTTGTTTATTTGTTTATTTGTTTATT
>DAIOVK010000330.1:0-4202 GCA_036759045.1 Kapaibacterium sp. (SeqCode)
GTATTTATTGTCTTTTTACCTTTTTTATTCATTTTTATATTATTCTTATATTACAAACACTTATGACAACTAGGAAAGTTGAATTAATAATTATTTTCCTAAACCACTTTACTTGCTTCTACCTGCTTTGAAATTTCTTCAGCAATATGCAAGGCATTTGCAGCATCTTCGGCGCTTACTGCAACTGGCTTTCCTTCAAGGATTGATTCAGCAAAAAGGAGCTGTTCCTCTGCAATAGCATTTGCATCAGTAATTGAAGGTTTTTCTAAAATAATTTTTTTATTATTATAACCAATTTCAAATCCGAACTGTTGATTATCATCTTTATCAACTAACTGATAACATTCCAATTCCTTTTCAGCAAAATCTATTGAAAAATAAGCGTTTTTTTGAAATATTCTCATTTTTCTCATCTGCCTCATAGAAATGCGGGAAGCAGTAAGATTAGCTACAGCATTATTTTCAAAAGTAATTCTCGCGTTTGCAATGTCTATTGTATCAGTCAAAACGGCAACTCCATTTGCCTGAATACTTTTTACATTTGATTTTACAAGCCAAAGGACGATATCTATATCGTGAATCATCAAATCCAAAATAACTGAAACGTCAATAGCACGAGGTTTGAATTGACTTAAACGGTGAGCTTCAATAAACATAGGGTTCATTTCATACTTTGAGAGTTGAGAAAGCCCCGGATTAAATCTTTCTACATGCCCGACCTGAACGAGAATATTTTTTTCATTTGCTAATTTAATAATCTCTTTGGCATTTTCGTAATTATCAGTGATTGGCTTTTCAATGAAACAATGGACTCCTTTATCAATACATTTGATAGAGTGTTCGTAGTGAAGAGATGTCGGCGTTGAAATTGTAACAGCATCAGAATTATTCAAAGCTTCATCAATAGAAGAAAAGCACCTGCAATCTAATTCATTTGCTAATTTTTCAGCTTTGTCGCTATCAACATCATATATTCCAACGAGATTTGCCTTAGGGCAGTTTTTCCATAATTTAGAATGAATTGTTCCAAGATGACCTGTTCCAAGAACTGAAATATTAATTTTTTTACTCATAATAATATCTAAATTTTATAATTTAAATTAAATCTACTATTTTTGTAAAATTAAGAATGTTTATTTAAAAAAAATAAAAATAAATAAGAAATAAAGAAAATAATGTCATTTTTCAAACTACTTTCAAATGATATAGCAATAGATCTTGGAACTGCAAATACTTTAATCTGGATAAAAGGTAAAGGTATAGCACTCAACGAGCCATCAATAGTGGCTTTTGACGTTTCAAACAAGCATATAATAGCTGTTGGGCATGAAGCTCAGGCGATGGTGGGAAGAACTCACCGCGATATTAATATAATCAGGCCTCTTCGTGATGGAGTAATTGCTAACTTCGAAATTGCCGAAGGAATGATGCGTGCTTTTATCCGAAAAGCAACCACAAGCTGGCAGGCAGCAAGGCGAATAGTAGTTTGCGTGCCTTCCGGGATAACTGAAGTGGAAAAAAGAGCAGTTCGCGATAGCTGTGAGCACGCCGGTGCAAAAGAAGTCTATTTAATTGCTGAACCAATGGCAAGTGCTATTGGAGTTGGTTTAAACGTAAATGAATCTGTCGGTAATGTCATAGTAGATATTGGCGGCGGTACTACTGAAATTGCAGTAATTACATATTCCCGAATAGTTCAGGACGTTTCTATTCGGGTTGCTGGCGACGAAATGACTGAATCCATTGTCAAATATTTCAAAGACAAGCATAACTTTTTAATTGGAGAAAGAACTGCCGAAAGGATTAAGCATACAGTCGGTTCTGCTGTCCAATTAGAAGAAGAAATTGAAGTTGAAGTCAAAGGACGCGATAACATTACTGGTATTCCCAAACGAATACAGACAAATTCTGCTGAAGTCCGGGAAGCTATAAAAGATACTATAGAAAACATTGTTGATGCTGTTATTAAGCTTTTAGACAAAACTCCACCAGAACTTGCTGCTGATATTTTAGACAGAGGAATAATTTTAACTGGTGGCGGTGCGAATTTGATTGGACTTGATGAGCTAATTAGAAGAAAAACCCGTCTTCCTGTCGTTATTGCTGAAGAACCACTGACAGCTGTTGTCAGAGGAACCGGTATTGTAGTTGAGAATCTAAATGAATACTCTGCCGTTCTTATGAAATCTAACAGGTATTAGAATGACTTATTTTAGGTGAGTTCTAAAAATTCAAATTGTTTTGTCATTCTGAAGCGTTGTGAAGAATCTCATGTTATATATTAGCAATGACTTGTGAGATTCTTAGCTGCGCTCAGAATGACAATTTTTGGAACCACCCGTTAGTCAATTGAAACAAAAATATGCAAAGAATAATTTATTTTATAATAAAATACAAAATATATTTTACATATATTTCACTCACTGTTATTTCACTATCTTTAATTTCACTTGGAGATAGCGGAAAAATTGGTGGATTTCGTGCTGTTGTGATTGGTTCAATTGGCTGGTTCCAAAATACATTTTCCTGGATACCTAATCCGGTTGCTTTAAAAAATGAGAATCAGGCACTTCGTGAACTAAATCTAAAGCTTTCTTCTGATGTTACAAAAATGCAACATTCCCTTCTCGAAAATGAAAAATTAAGAGATATTTTAGAGTTTAAGAAGAGATTAAATTACGATTATGAAATAGCTGAAATCGTAGGTAGAATTACTACTGATATGCGATATTACATTACACTCGACAAAGGAGCAAAAAACGGTATTCAAACAGGTATGTCTGTCAGAAATGATGCCGGACTTGTTGGACTTGTTATTGCATCGACAGATAACTATTCCGCTGTAGAACTTATAACGAACCGTAATGTAAAGATTTCTGCAAAAAATATTCGTAGTGGTGTGTATGGTATTGTTGACTGGGAAGGAGGTAACTATTTTTATTTGAATAACATCCCACGTTCTTTTGATATTAAAATTGGTGATTTGATAGCAACTTCAAATTTTAGTAATAAATATCCGGACGATATTCCTATCGGAGAAATTGTAAAATTTTATGAAGAAAAGGGCGAACAGTTTTTACGAGTGCTTTTAAAACCAAGTGTTAATTTCTCTACTCTCGAACAGGTTTTTATTATAAAAAAGATTCAAGACCCAGAAAGAAATGAATTAGTAAAAAGAATTGAAGAAAAGCTAAGAGCAAGAAGGATTAAATGAGAATAGATATACAGGAACAGAACCAGAACACTCAACTGAGTTACAGAGCAATTGCTTATGCAATAATTGCTCTATTTATGTTTGTTATTCATTTAGTTTTCCTTAATTTCATTCAAATTGCCGGAATAACACCAAATTTATTAGTTATCCTTTGTGTTTTTATTGCTCTTTTTGAAGGGCAGTTTTTCGCTGTTTTTGCCGGCTTCATCATCGGTTTTTTCTTCGATATTGTTTCCGGCGATGTTATGGGTATAAATGCTTTTACAAAAATGACTGCTGCCTTTATTGCCGGTTTCTTTTATAAGGAAAATAAAATTGAACAAATAATAAAAAGCTATAATTTTTTAATTTTAGTTTTTCTAGCTTCTTTTGTCCATAATATTATTTATTTCATTTTCTATATAAAAGGAACTGAGATTTCTTTTCTTAAATTCTTTCTTAAATATGGATTAGCAACTTCTTTTTATACAACAGTAATATCCGGCTTTGTCCCATTTATTAGATTACCAAGAAAACCAGTAGCCAATTTGTAATAGGATGTTCAGAGCTCCTAACCCCATAACGAAAATAAAGGAGTTAGAAGATCTGTCTCGTAAATAATAATTTCGCTCTTAATCTCCATAATAAATTATGGAGTTACTCATATTATTAGAATAACTCCTAAATTTATTTAGGAGTTATGTGTTGGCAATTTTGTGAAATTACTTTTTTTAATTATCAGAACTATATTAATTGCGAATTAACAAACAACTATACATCTGGATCTCTGAAATTTGTTTATCATTTCAAGAATTATTATAAATATAAATTTCTGTATTAGCAATGATTTGTGAGATTCCTCCCTTTATATCAGAATTACAAATAAAATTGAATTTTAAAAACTACACAAAAGATATTGAACTTTTTTCAGTTTTCTTTCCATTTGATAATTGGAAAGTGAGGAAAAGAAGATTGACTTCACTTCACAGATGGAATCACTTTCCGAAAA
>DAIOVK010000331.1:0-123 GCA_036759045.1 Kapaibacterium sp. (SeqCode)
TTTCTTTTACACAAATATTTGATAAGAATTATGTCATCTCCATTTAAATAAAGCATTTGCTTCATTTTGGGTTCGAAATGACATTATGATTTTGCACTATTAGTTAGCGGTTTGGTATAACAG
>DAIOVK010000331.1:223-4200 GCA_036759045.1 Kapaibacterium sp. (SeqCode)
AGAGAAATGAGTATCTAACAGAGAGAAATGAGTATCTAACAGAGAGAAATGAGTATCTAACAGAGAGAAATGAGTAACTAACAGAGAGAAATGATTAACCAACAGAGAGAAATGAGTTTCTAACAACTTAGAAATACATTTAACAAATCTTTTTATTGATAATATTAGTTATAATAAGCATATTTTCTTTTTTATTAACAAATAATCTTTTAAAATATCAGAATAATTAAACAATTATTTAGAAAATACTTTATAATACTCTTTTTATTTTTGATTAAATATTAAACTCATTCGGTAAATTTAATAATTATTTTTTTTCGTCATAGATAACATTAATTACTATTTACAATAATTTCAGTGAACCGATGACTTTAAGTCATCGGATAACTCTATTCAGTAAGATGGACTCCACTTCAAGCATGGAGTTCATCTTTGTTATCATCAAAAGAAAGGGCTTTTCGTTTTCAAAATAGGGTAAAAAATGTGTGCTGCTATCGACTTATTATTTTTGTAGAGACACAGCATGCTGTGTCCCTACGTTTTTTATCTATACTCTTTTAAAAGCAAATTACTTTTTCCAGGCAACATTCAGATTTCTTGCTGCCAGTGCGTCGTCAAGACGTCTGACTGGAGCGTTATATGGTGCATTGGTTAAAAGTTCCGGATTTTCTTTGCCTTCCTGATTTATTTTCAGCATAGTATCGGCAAATCCTTCCAACGATTCCATTGATTCGCTTTCTGTTGGTTCAATCAGCATAGCTTCGTGAACGATTAATGGGAAGTAAATCGTAGGAGCGTGATAGCCGTAATCCAAAAGGCGTTTAGCAATATCTTTTGCATTGAAGCCGATTTCTTTTTGTTTATCGCAACTTAAAACGAATTCGTGCATACAGTATTCGTTGTGAGGAATTTCGAAATCATCTTTCAATTTGGAAAGGATATAATTAGCATTAATAATTGCATTTTCACTGATTTCACGAATACCTTCAGCACCATGCATATAAATATAAGTTAATGCCCGGACTAAAATTCCGAAATTACCATAGAATGAATGAATTTTTCCGATTGATTGTGGTAAATCGAAATTTAGTTTAAATTTACCATTTTCCTTTACAATTTGTGGTTTTGGCAGGAAAGGAACTAATTTTTCACTTACGCAAACTGGGCCAGCGCCGGGACCTCCTCCACCGTGTGGAGTGGAAAATGTTTTGTGTAAATTAATATGAACGCAATCGAATTTCATATCGCCGGGGCGAGTAATACCAAGAAGTGCATTTAGATTAGCACCGTCCATATACATCAAGCCACCACAGCCGTGTATAAGTTTTTCTATTGCTACTATTTCAGTTTCGAAAAGTCCAAGTGTATTTGGATTTGTAATCATAAAGCCGGCTATGTCATCGCCACACTTACTTTTCAAATCTTCTAAATCAATTCTGCCTTTTTCATTAGATTTAACGTTAACGGTAGTAAAACCGGAAATAACAGCAGAAGCTGGATTAGTGCCGTGAGCCGAATCTGGAATTAATATTTTTGTTCTTTTAGTATCACCATTAGCAAGGTGATAAGCGCGAAACATAAGAATACCGGTAAATTCGCCGTTTGAGCCGGCAGAAGGTTGAAGCGAAACGCCTTGTAACCCGGAAATTTCTTTTAAGCAATTGCCGAGATTATACATAAGTTCTAAAGCACCCTGAGCATTATCGTCATTAATGCAGGGATGGAGTTCAGTAAAACCACTAATAGCAGCAGTTTTTTCATTAACTTTAGGATTGTATTTCATTGTACAAGAGCCAAGAGGATATAGCCCTTCTTCAATGCTATAGTTCAAATGAGCTAATTTCGTATAGTGGCGTGAGATGTCTCCTTCACTAATTTCTGGAAGATTTAACTCACTTTTTCTTAGGAATTTTTCTGGAATATGTTCAGATATCAAATAATCGAATTGCTTTCTGGGTAAAGTATATCCTTTTCTACCAGTTTTACTTTTTTCAAAAATTAATTTTTCCATAGTTCTAAATTTAATTTAATTTTTCTAATGCCTGCTGAGCAGCTATTTGCTCAGCTTCTTTTTTATTGTGTCCTTTACCAGTTCCGTAAAGTTCATCATTTATATAAACACCAATAACAAATTCTTTATCGTGAGCGGGGCCATTTTCTTCTATTACTTTATAAATTGGAAAGATATGGAATATGAACTGCGCCTTTTCGAGTAAAATACTTTTAAAATTAGCATTATTGGAATTGAAAGACTTAGTAATAGCCGGAACTAATTTATTAATAATAAAGTTTCTGGCTACATCCAAGCCGGAGTCAAGATAAATTGCGGCGATAATAGCTTCGACAGCATCAGCGAGCAGCGAGTCATTTCCATTTTTCAAAGCTTTCTCAGCACTATGGCTAAGTAGAATAAAATCTTTTAAATTTAAGACATTAGCAGCTTCAAGCAAAGCTCTTTTGCTTACAAATTTAACTCTTAAAACAGTTAATTCTCCTTCACTAAGCTCTGGATAGTTACTAAATAAATAATCAGTTACTGCCAAGCTAAGGACAGAATCGCCCAGAAACTCCATTCTTTCATTTGAACTCATATTTTCTTCTGGACATACCTGGAGGTAGGAGCGATGAATAAGTGCCTGCTCGAAATATTTAATTTTTTTTATTGGAATTTCAATACTTTTTTCGAGCATTTCCTTTTTTTCCTGAGTAAGAAAGCCGAAAAAATGAAATTCGGCTTTCTCATCATTTTCACTTGTTTTAGAATGGAATCTTAGAGGTAAAAATTTTAAAATTCCATCATAAATGTAACTAAAAATATTTTCGTTAGTTTCTTTCAATGACTTAAAAAGAAAATTATTCTTCAAACTTTTTAAAGCAAATAGATGCGTTATGTCCACCGAAGCCGAGGGTATTAGCTACAGCAGCTCTAATTTCTCTTTTTGCCGGTTTATTAGGTGTATAATTCAAATCACATTCCGGGTCTGGTGTCGTATAATTGATAGTAGGTGGAACAATACCATTTTGAATAGCCAATATTGTACCAATAGCTTCAACAGCACCAGCAGCACCGAGCAAATGCCCAACCATTGATTTGATTGAACTAACAGCAATGTTATAAGCACGTTCTCCAAAAAGCGTTTTGATTGCCAATGTTTCGAATTTATCATTGAATGGAGTTGAAGTACCATGTGCTTTAACATAGTCAATGTCATCAATGGAAAGATTTGCATCTTCAATCGCTAATTTCATTGAGCGAACAATACCTTCACCTCCGGCAGCCGGCTGAGTAATATGGAAAGCATCATCAGTAAGTCCGATACCAGCGATTTCGCCATAAATTTTTGCACCGCGGTTTTTTGCATGCTCTAAAGTTTCAAGCATAAGGACGCCACTACCTTCAGCCATAACGAAACCATCTCTGTCTTTATCGAATGGACGGCTTGCAGTAGCTGGGTCATCATTACGGGTTGAAAGTGCTTTTAATGCGTTAAAACCACCAACTCCCATTGGACAAATAACAGCTTCTCCGCCGCCGGTAAGCATAACATCAGCCATACCACGCTGGATAATCATAAAAGCATCTGCGATAGCATGAGAAGAAGTAGCACAGGCGGAAACAGTAGCATAATTAGGACCTTTTAATCCATAACGTATAGCAATATGCCCGGCTGCTATATCAATAATTAGCATAGGAACGAAGAATGGTGATATTCTATCTGGTTTTCCACCTCTTTCGTAAAGGACTTCCTGCTGTTGATGATAAGTAATCATACCACCAATTCCGGAACCAAATACAACACCAACTCTATTTTTATCTACTTTTTCAAAATCAATTCCGGAATCTTCTACAGCCATAGCCGCAGCAGAAATACCAAATTGAGTAAACAAATCCATTCTTTGAATTTCTTTTCTGTTCATGTGAATGAGTGGGTCGTAATTCTTTACTTCGCAAGCAAATTTAGTATCGAAATCAGTTG
>DAIOVK010000332.1:0-4187 GCA_036759045.1 Kapaibacterium sp. (SeqCode)
TGTTGGCGATTGCTGGGATAGAAATATTGTTCGTTTCCGCGAAATGGAAGAAAGTTGCAAAATTATAGAACAAGCTTTAAAGACTTTTCCAACTGAAGGCGATGTTCGCGAAAAAGTTCCAAAACGTATAAAGTTACCCAAAGGCGAAATTTATTGCAGAGCTGAAAATCCAAAAGGCGAACTCGGATTTTATATCGTAAGCGATGGAAAAGATAAGCCCGAAAGAGTAAAAGCCCGCGCTCCGAGTTTCGTTAATTTAGGTGTATTACCAGAAATGTCAAGAGGGTATATGTTTTCCGACTTGGTTATGATACTTGGCAGTGTTGATATTGTGCTTGGCGAAGTAGATAGGTAGATGACTGTAATTCTGAAACAGTGCTTTTCAGTCATACTATCAGCTAGCTGATAGCATGACAAGAGAGAAGACATGCTATCAACTTGTTGATAGTATGACTGAGTAAAGTTGTCATTCTGAAGCGCAGCGAAGAATCTTATAAATTGTAGTTATTACAGAATTTGAGATTCCTCACTTAGTCTCGAAATGGCAAGATTATTATTGTGTAATGAAAATTCATTCCGTAGGAATTATATATTTGTAACAGGAATTATCCTTGAAAATGCTTATCCCGTAGGGATTATATGTTAAAAATATAATTTAATATTTAATCCCTACGGAATAAAAAAAAATAAAATTTATGCATTGTTACAAATATTTTATCCCTACGGGATAGAATACCAGAGTTTTTTTTAATTATTTGGTTCTGGATTTGATTTTTAACAAAAAAATAATGGATATAAAAATTCAAAATATTGAAGTATTAGAAGATAAAATATTAAAAATATTTTTTTCTAATAATATAATTAAGACTTTTGATTGTAAAAACATTATGGACAGAGAAAGTTACTACACACTTAATAATGAAGCATTTTTTAATTCAGTAAAAGTTGATAAAAGTAAAAGATTTATTTACTGGAATGATGAAATTGATATATGTGAAAATGAACTATGGACAAAAGGATTTTAATTATTTAACATTGAGCAATTATCATTGAACATTTAAGGTTTAACTATATTAACCAAAAACTATAAACCAAAAACTATAAACTATAAACTATAAACAGAAAAAAGAACATAAACAATTAGAATAAAATTATGGAAGAAGCGAATTTTGTATTTAATATGATTGGGGAAAACTGGGTTGCATTTACTATAGTAAGTTTGCTGCCAATGATTTTCCTACTAACTTATGCTTTGCTTGCAATTCTGGGTGAACTAAAAATATCAGCTTTTATACAGGAGCGATTAGGTCCAATGAGAACAGGTCCCTGGGGAATCATTCAGCCAATAGCCGAAGTAGTAAAATTAATGCAGAAAGAAGATATTACTCCCGACTCTGCTAATAAACCACTATTTAATTTAGCTCCATATATAATGTTTGCAGCTTCTTACGCTGGTTTTGCAGTGATTCCATTTAGTTCCTATTTTGTTCCGTCTGGAATAAATATAGGACTTTTCTTTATTTTTGCTATGGGTTCCCTCGGAATAATTGGACTCCTAATGGGTGGCTGGGCTTCAAACAATAAATATTCTTTGCTTGGCGGTCTTCGTTCAGTTGCTCAAATTGTAAGCTACGAAATACCTGCTGCAATGGTAATTCTTACAATAGCAGTTATGGCAAGCAGTTTAGATATGCAGGAAATTATTCGTCAGCAAAGTGGCTGGTTTTGGAACTGGTTCGTATTTGGCGGCAGCGGTGGCTGGGTCAAAGTTATTTTCCTACCATTTACTTTTGTTATGTGCTTGATTTATATGATTGCTTCTCTTGCTGAAACGAACAGAACACCATTCGATATACCTGAAGGAGAATCAGAATTGGTTGCCGGCTATCATACAGAATATAGCGGAATGAAGTTTGCAATGTTCTTCTTTGCCGAATATGCCAATATGTTTGTAGTTGCTGCTGTAATGACTATTATGTTCTTCGGTGGCTGGAACTCACCATTCGGCGATTTTATGGGCGGACCTATTTGGGGAGTGTTTTGGTTTGTAATGAAAGCATTTGTAGTTGTGTTTGTTCAAATCTGGCTACGCTGGACCTTGCCCAGATTAAGAGTTGACCAGCTAATGTATGTAAGCTGGAAAGTATTACTTCCTTTTTCATTTGTTTGCTTTTTAGCTTTGTCAATACTTGTTTTAATAAAATAAAACTCAGTTTAGAAATTTATATATGGTAATATAGATGAGAGAATATTTTAAAAATGTATGGCTTGGAGTTTGGACTGTTGTAATTGGAATGAGAATTACTATAGACCATTTATTCCGAAAAAATGTAACTATTCAGTATCCCAACGTTCACCCAAAGGAAAAAGCCGGTTGGGGAGATATGCCAAGCAATGCAAGGAACCGCCTTGATGTAGATATGGACGATTGCAATGGCTGCAATAGTTGTATGCGTGCCTGCCCTGTAAATTGCATTGATGTTGAAACTGTTAAAGTTACTCCCGGTGATGATGTTCCTACTTTAAAATCCGGTGGCAAACGCGGTTTATGGGTAACAAAATATGAAATTGATTTTGCTAAATGCTGTTTTTGCGCTCTTTGCACAGAAGCATGTCCAACTAAATCAATTTTTATGACTACTGAATTTGAATATTCTACTTACGACAGAAAAGATTTGCTCTATGATTTTGTTAAAGTTCATAATTCTATGACACCCGAAAAAATTGTTGAAGTAAAAGAAAAGTGGAATAAATTCCAGGCAGAAAAGAAAAAAGCAGAAGCGAAATAATTGTTAATTATTAATTATTAATTATTAATTGTTAATGATTTTTTTCATAATGAATTGAGTGTATAAGGAAGAACTTAATTAACTGTCATTTTAAACTTCCAGATAAAGAAAGACCTTCATTTAAATGGAGATGACATTAATTAATAAGAACTTATGAAGATATAATGCCAAAATCTCCCCCTACCCCCCTTTTTCAAAGGGGGGGAAGAAAATACTTTATTAGTCCCCCCTTTGAAAAAGGGGGGTAGGGGGGATTTCTTAGTGCTGTTCTGTATTTCATTGGTTTCGATTAATGATTTCATTGGCAATAGTAGCTAAGAATCTCACAACTACTTGTTACCACATAACTTGAGATTCTTCACTTCGTTCAGAATGACAAAGGAAATAAAAACAGAAATTTAATTTAAAAAATTGAATAAAAATTATGGAAGATTTACTTTTTTACATATTTGCAGCAATTGTAATTGGTTCTGCATCGGTAGTTGTGCTATCAAAGAATATTATGTATTCTGCGTTTTCATTGCTATTTACTTTTTTTGGAATAGCTGGCTTATACGTATTGTTATTTGCTGATTTTGTTGCACTTACTCAAATTATGGTCTATATCGGTGGCATTCTGGTGCTGATTATCTTCGGAGTTATGCTAACAACAAAGATAACTGGAGTTGATATAAAAACCGGAACTACCGGAAAGGTGCAGCTAATAACGGCTTCTGTAGTTGTTGCTATAATTGCAGTAACTTTAATAATGCTGTTTACAAATGTAGAATGGGTAAGTCGGGAATTTGTCCAGCCGAATACAACAATAGAAGGACTTGGTTTTGCCTTGATGACAGAATATTTATTACCATTTGAAGTTGCATCTGTTCTGTTGCTTATTGCATTAGTCGGTGCAGCACTAATTGCCCGTAGAAAATAAGAAGGTGATATATGAATATAGGATTAACTGAATATTTAATTGTAAGTGCGATTCTTTTTTCGCTCGGCATTTTTGGTATAATAACACGCAAAAATGCTATTATGGTGCTTATGGGATTAGAACTCGTGCTAAATTCTGCAAATATCAACTTTATTGCGTTCGCTAAATACGGCGGAATGAATATAGATGGTCATATTGCAGCGCTATGTGTGATTATTCTTGCAGCCGCTGAAGCTGCTGTTGCTCTCGCTATTGTGCTTAACATTTATCAAAACTTCAAGCACATTAACGTTGATGAAATCGTGAAAATGAAAGACTAAATTAATTATTAATTGTTAATTATTAATTATTTTTTCATTCTGAATTGAGAGATAAAAGAAAAGTTTTATTTAAATAGAGATGGTACGTTCTTTTATACTACAAATCTTATTCCCCTCTTGAGAGGGGACAAAGGGGTGTGTTCTTTCTTTCTTTTTACA
>DAIOVK010000333.1:0-4183 GCA_036759045.1 Kapaibacterium sp. (SeqCode)
GATTTACTGATTAATAACAAAGCAGAAATAGATGCAAATGATTATAATGGCTTTACAGCGTTGCATTATGCAACAGAATTTAGAAGAGAAGAAATGATTGAGTTACTTATTAAATATAATGCTGATGTTAATATTGCTTCTAAATTTGGTCATACTCCTTTGATGATTGCAACTTATCATGGTTATGAAAAGATTGCAGAATTACTTATTAAAAATAATGCTAATGTTAATGCTGTTTATGAAAATGGGACTTCAATTTTGATGTTTGCTGTAAAGAATAGTAATGAAGTTCTTGTTGAAATACTTCTTAAAAATGGTGCTGATGTTAATATACAAGATAAAATTGGTCAAACCGCATTGACGTTAGCTAAAGATTTTGAACGCAAAGAAATCGAACAAATGCTAATAAAAGCAGGAGCAAAGAAATCGAACAAATGCTAATAAAAGCAGGAGCAAAGTAATCTAATTCTTCTTCTATTGCTTGACTATATATGAGTCAACTCTAAAAACAATAATATGTCATTTACGAGTAATCGGAAATCCACTTCCAGCGTGATTTATAGATACCTGTTTTCACTGGTATGATACTTTTTAGAGTGTGTGCATATATATTAAATTATATTGCTACTGAATTTTTTGGAAAGGATTTTATTATCGCTTTTAATACTTTGTTAATATCCTTAGGATTACGAAATACATTTGCAATATCCTCATCTATTTCTACAAATATCCTGTTTTTTTTATAATATGGATTTTTTTGCACCTTAGTATAATCAATATTATACTCTGGTAACAAATCATCAACTTGAATATCAATATTTTCCTTGGTTTTCTTCATGCCTTTTTCTTTCATTTTTAGTTGCTTTTCTTGAACTGATAATTCTGATTTTATTATTTCTTTCAGTAAAAGATACAAAAAGTAAATTGTCTTTATAAGAGTAACCAATCATTAAATATCTATCTTCACTATTTGAATGAAAAGAATCATATAAGAAAGCTGCAAATTCATCGTCCCATACAGTCATAGCTTCTTCAAAAGATATGTTGTGTTTAGATAAATTTAACTCTGCTTTATCTTTATCATATTCAAATATAAGTTTTGGCATCTTAAAATATCTTTAAAACAACAAATCTATAAACCTTTCAAGATTTAATTTACAAAAAAAAAAATTTGTATCAAAATATTTATTATATTTAAGAAGTAGAATTAAGTAAAAATACTTATAGGAGAGTTCTAAAAATTTTTATTGTATTGTTTTTCTGTGCGAAGCGATAAATCTCAAGTATCTTGATAATAATGACTTGTGAGGTTCCTCACTTAGTTCAGAATAACTCTAAATAGTATTTTATAATAATGTAGTAAATAATTTAATTAAAAAAATATTATGGAAAAACTCAACACTTATGAAAAATATCCAGTTTGGATTATTGTTCTTTCCAACTGCGTTTCCATAGTTATTTATTTGCTTGGTTTCCTGATCATTTTAGAAATCGGTTTTGTTTTTGCTTTATTCTACTTATTTTATATTCTGTTTTTAGAATATCGTTTAATAAAAAATCATTGCACCGACTGCTATTATTTTGGTAAAGCTTGTGGATTTGGTAGAGGTTTGCTCAGCTCCTTATTCTTTAAAAAAGGAGATATTTCAAAGTTTTGCAGTATGGAAATGACATGGAAAGATTTACTTCCTGATATGTTAGTATCACTAATTCCATTAATCACTGGAATTGTTCTTTTAATTATTAAATTTAATTTTGTTTTGCTTATTGAATTAGTCATTTTAGTTTTGCTGACAACCATAGGGAACAGTATTATTCGAGGAAAATTTACCTGTAAGTTTTGCAAGCAAAGAGAAATCGGGTGCCCAGCAGAAAAACTTTTCGATAGGAAATAAATCAGAACTCCTGATGCCTCGTAGTTTGATATTTCGCAATTAATATATTTATAAAGTTTATAAAAAAATAGCGAAAATACATAACTCCTAAATAAATTTAGGAGTTATTCTAATAATTAGAGTAACTCCATAATTTATTATGGAGATTAACTGCGAAATTATTCTTTACGAGGCAAATCTTCTAACTCCTTTATTATCGTTTTGGGGTAAGGAGTTCTGAAATTATACAAACTTAGTTGCATACTGTAAAGGGAAGTCATCCGATGACTAAAAAATTCATTTTCCATAAAGTAAACATCTTCATTTCTAATTGCCTCTTAATGAAAATTTTAGAACTTTTTACTACTAAAATATCTGGATAAATACTGAAAACATTTGAAAAAATAAGAAATTTTTTGTATATTTAAAAAATTTTGATGTTTATATTTTAAATAATTCATTTTAATAATCATGAAAAATACACTAAATAAAGTGATACAGGTAATAATAATAACAATACTATTATTTACTGGCAAAACAGCAGCTCAATCTCCTTTCGAACAAGTTGAGAAGAGCAAAAGTCCAAACTATGAACAAATTAAAGAAGCATTTGATGAGTATTGGAAAGGATTTCCGGAGGGACAAAGGAAACCGGGATGGAAACAAATGCAACGTTGGCAATATTTTTGGGAACAACGAACTTTTCCAAACGGAGAATTTCCCAATCAACTTGAAATATATCGTGAATACGAGTTTTTTAATAAAAAAAATAAAAGCCCAAATCCATCCAGTTCTAAGCAATGGACAATACTTGGACCAATAAGCAGTCCAGAAAAAGTATATGATGTCAGAGAGCAGGGATTGGGCAGAGTAAACGTTATTAGAATCCATCCAAATGATCCCAATATTATTTGGGCTGGTGCCGCTTCAGGCGGAGTATGGCGTTCTACTGACGGTGGTTCTACCTGGGAGACATTTCCATTTACCCAGTTTCTTTCTTTAGGTGTGTCTGATATTGCAATTTCAAAATCAGACCCAAATGTTGTGTATGTTGCAACTGGTGATGCAAGTGGAACTCTTGGTACAGGTAATAGTTTTTATTCTATTGGTATTATCAAAACTACTGATGGAGGAGCTACCTGGAATGCTACTAATATGAGTTATTATTTAAGCAACGGTAAAGTAACTTCAAAAATTATTCTTTCTCCTGATAATCCCGATATTGTTATTGCTGCTACTGGTGATGGCATTTATAAATCTACAAATGGCGGACAAACCTGGAGTATAAAAAGAACTGGAAATTTTAGAGATATGATTTGCTCTTTATCCGATTTTAATATCGTGAGTGCTTCTGTATTTTCCCGTTCCGGCTCAACTTCAATTTTCCGTTCAACTGATTTCGGAGATACATGGACAGAAGTTCATACAATATCCGGTGGTTCTAGAGTAGTATTTGCTGTAACTCCAAATCGACCAGAAAGAATTTATGCACTTTGCTCTCGTAATAATTATTCTTCATTTCATTCATTAATTATTTCTGATGATGATGGAGTAACTTATGAAGAGTATTCAAATTATGAGTTAGAAAACAACCTTCTTGGCTGGTATCTTGGCACTGGTGATGATAAGAATACCGGTCAGGCAGATTATGATTTATGTATTGCTGTTTCTCCAACTGATTACAGAATGATTTATATTGGTGGTATTAATATCTGGAAATCTACCAGTGAAGCTTCTTCATGGACTATGGTTGGTCATTGGAACGGAGCTTATGATAAACCTTTTATTCATGCTGACCAACATTGTTTTGAATGGTTAGATGATAACACTCTTTATGTTGGAAACGATGGTGGAATTTATTTTACAGCTAATGGTGGGAAGTCCTGGAATTTTAGTTCCGATGGTATGTCAATTACTCAGTATTATAGATTTGGTGTTTCTCAAACTAACCCTTATTTAATATATGCCGGATGCCAGGACAATGGTTCTAATAGATTAAAAGATGGAAAATGGGAACACATCTATTCTGCTGACGGTATGGAAGCTGCTGTTGACCCTATTAATCCAGACAGAGTATATGTTGCTTACCAATATGGACAATTGTTAAAATCTGTCAATGCCGGTAAAAACTTCAGTTCTATGATTAATAAGTCCAAAACAAATGAAGACGGTGGATGGGTTACTCCTTACATAATATCACCTAATTCTCCAAATATAATTTATGCCGGTTACAAAAATGTTTGGAAAACTACTGATTATGGTTCAAACTGGAGTAAAATATCCAATTTTAGTTCATACAGAACTCTTGT
>DAIOVK010000334.1:0-4174 GCA_036759045.1 Kapaibacterium sp. (SeqCode)
ATACAGTTCATTAATCAATTTTGAAAGTTTAGCAATCACAAAAGGTATTTATTTTGTAAGATTTATTGCAAATGGAAATGTTTTTATTTGTAAATTAGTGTATGTATAAAATTGCAAATTATTTGGAGTAAAATATGTTTTCAGAACTTTCTTTTTCAGGGTGGATTTTCCTGATACTTGGCTGGGGATTTGTTTTGTCATTAGTTGTATTTTGTATGTGCAAATTGATGATGTGTAATAAGAAGAAGAAAACAGAAGAGGCATAATTGAAAAAAGAAAACACCAAAAAGAAAACAAATACAAAGCAAAAAGACGATAGAATCCGCATAAATAAATTCATTGCTTCGTCTGGATATTGCTCTCGTAGAAAAGCTGACGAACTGATTGCTGATGGCAGAGTTACCGTGAATGGGAAAATTATTATTGAGCTTGGTGCGATGCTGAAACCTAGTGATGTCGTTATGATAGACGGCAACGCAATTAAGCAAAGCATAAGATATAAATATATAATATTGAACAAGCCAAAAGATTTTATCTGCACTAAAAAAGATGAGCTATCGCGTAAGACTGTTTTCGATATAGTCAAATCCAGCGAAAACGTTTTGACTGTCGGGCGGCTTGACAGGAACACAACTGGTGTGCTTTTGCTTACAAATGACGGTGAAATGATTTACCGCTTGACTCATCCAAAGTATGAAATCGAACGCGTTTACGTTATCAATTTAGATAATCCACTTGATATTAAAGACGCACAGCAGATTGCAAAAGGCGTAGAATTAGAAGACGGCAATACTTCACCTTGCGAAGTTGTAATTTCTCCTGAAGATAATAAAAAAATATTTCTCGTTTTGCACGAAGGAAGAAATAGAGAAGTTCGCAGAATATTTGAGCATTTCGGTTATAAAGTAAAGCAGTTGGATAGAAAATCCTTTGCCGGCTTATCTTATTCTGGTCTGAAAAAAGGAGAATACCGACATTTGTTAAGAACAGAAGTAAATAAACTTAAGAGAATGCTGGAGATGAATTAATGATAAATGATAAGTGATAAGTGATAATTTCATAACTTCAACGAAAATAAAGGAGTTATGAGATATGCATTGTAAAGAATGATAGCGTAAAATTTCCTAAAAAGGTGTCATTGGTAAGCGTTTTGAAGACGAAATATTTCTGGATTCTTCGCAGCGCTCCTAATGAACCACTTTGGCTATTAAATCGTGTAAATGTAAATATTACAAATACTTCAATAAATATATCAACCATCGGGTTTACCCCAAGGCTGATACGTTCTTTGAATCCACTTGTCTTATTCCCCTCTTGAGAGGGGATTAAAGGGGTGTGTTCTTTTTTCCTTATTTAAAAAGTACTTTCTGAATAAAGAGAAAAAATATGCTTATAATAGTTTATCTCCTTGATATTGCTTCAGATATAACAAGTAAGAAAGAACACACACCCCTTTGTTCCCTCTCTAGAGGGGAATTGGATTTGTGGTTTAAAATGGAAGAACGTATCAGCCCTGCGGGTTAACCCGATGGTTTATTACTCTTAACAAGGGGTTGCAACCCCTTGTTAAGATTTAGGACATATAATATCGTTCATTATCATAAAAGTAATCGTATTCGTTTATATCCGCCTCAGAATGACACTGTAAAATTATATTATTTCCTTTTAAATGAAGTACTTGCTTTATAAGGTGGTTCTGAATAACAAGCATGCGAAATAAAAAACTACAAAGGGAAATGAGTTCCGAAGTTGAGTTAATAATTATTAATTGTTAAAAAAAGTTTTAAATATTTAATATTCAAATTATAAAACAAATGAAAGTAAGAATATTTTTTTATTGTCTTTTCTTATTGTTAAGTGTAAGAGCATCTGCAGAGTTTCGTTTGGAAAACTGGAAAAATCATACTTCATATCTTCAGGCAACAGCTGTTTCGGTAGATTCAAAGAGCAGAATCTGGGCTGGTTCTACTGGTGGTATCTTTATTTATGATATGAAAGCAGATAAATACTCTGAATTTAATACACTTAATGGGCTTTTAGGTATTGATATTTCTGCAGTAAATTGCGATAAATCAAGCCAAAATGTATTTATCGGGACAAGCAGCGGTATATTGACAATTTGCTCTGAAGATATAAAATGGGAGCATTTCCTTGATATTAAGGAATCAAAATTTCCAAATTCTAAAATAAATCGTTTTTTAAAATACGGAAATTCTCTTTATATAGCTGGTGGTTTTGGTTTGGCTGTCTTTGATTTAGAAAAGAAAGTCTTTAAAGAGTCAATATTGAGGATTGGTGAATTTGACAGGTTATCAAATGTTAATGATTTATTTATTGATAATGATACCATCTGGGTTGCCACCTCATCAGGTGTTGCAAAAGCAAATATCAATTCTGCCATTTCAAATCCAAACTCCTGGACGTCATATACTACTAAAAATGGATTTGATGATAAAGAAACTATTGCAATAACTCGTTTTAACAATGAAATATATGTAGGAACCAAAAAAGCACTATTTAAATATTCTCTGGATACATTCCTGTTAGTTCAAAAAACTTCCGAATGGGATGAAATCAGGAAATTAGATGAATATAAAGGCGAATTGCTTATTACAAGCCAGAATTACATAAAAACACTTTATGACAAAACAATATACCTGCCTTATTCTAATACTATTGACGGTAGTTACGTTGAGCAGGAACTTGATACTTTTTTACTTGCAAATTTTCGCGAGCAGGGAGTTTACTTATATAAAGATTCATTAGAAAAACAGCTTTTGCCAAACAGCCCTTATTCTAATATATTTGGTAATATGTCTATTGCTCCTAATGGAGATTTGTGGGTAGCAACAAGTAATTCTCCACGTGGTCGCGGTTTTATGAGATATGATGGAGAGCATTGGAGTAATTTTAATCTTAGTTCTTTCCCCGAAATAAAATCAAATGATTATTACCGGATTTGTGCTAATAATGATAATACAATTTTTGTTAGCAATTGGGGAGCTGGATTTTTAAAAATAACTCCAGGCAGCGATACACTTATATTTGAAAATTTTAGCAACAATAACTCACCTTTAACATCAATTCCGGAAAGTCCTACTTATGTGATTACTGGCGATATTACAAAAGACAGACGCGGGAATCTTTGGATTGTTAATTATGGAGGAATTAGTAGCGGTCCGGTTCTTATTGCTTATTCCAATAATACTTTTTATCCATTTACAAATGGCATTTCAGCAACTGATAGGTTCTATCTTATGATGTCAGTCGATTATTCCAATACAAAATGGCTCGGTTCGAATCAGAGTTCCGGATTATTGTTCTTTAATGAAATGCAAACGCTGGAAAACACAAGTGATGACGTTTGGGGACAACTTACTTCTTCAAACTCAGGGCTTCCAAGTAATGTAATCAAATGTATTAAAGTCGATAAATCCGGTTACGTTTGGATTGGAACTGAAAACGGCCTTGCTGTCGTTTATACCCCTTCTTCAATTCTAACTAATAGAACTGCAATTGTAAGACAAAATCAATTACTCGGCTCTATTCAAATTAACGATATATTGATTGATGCATTGGACAATAAATGGATTGCAACTAATGAAGGTGTATGGGTGCTGAACCCAGATTGTTCAGAAGTTATTTATTATATTAATAAAAGTACTTCGCCTATTCTGGACAATAATGTAATTTCATTAGCATCAGATTTTGAAACCGGTAAAGTTTTTTTAGGGACAAATTCCGGGCTATTTGAAGTTTCGAGTATATCTGTTGAGCCATTATCTGACTTTAATATCAAGTGCTATCCTCAACCTTATGACCCTCTTTTGGATGGTGATTTAACAATAGATGGATTATCATCAGAAGCTAAAATCAGAATTCTGACTATTAGCGGTGATTTTGTTAAGGATATTTCTACTTTCAGTAGAAAAGCTGTCTGGGACGGCAGAGATTACCAAGGGAATTACGTTAGCTCAGGTATTTACATAATATCGGCATCTTCAACAAATGCTGGAAAAAGTGGCTTAGCCAAATTCGCAATAATTAGGAAATAGTTTATTGGAAGTTATTAGAATTTTCATTCCATGGGATTTATAATCTGAGACGTTTGTTTCAACAAAAGTAAACATCTTCGTTTATATTCGCCTCCTAATGAAACACTTCTGCTTTTTTA
>DAIOVK010000335.1:0-4154 GCA_036759045.1 Kapaibacterium sp. (SeqCode)
GCTAGAATTTCTGTTCCTTCGTCAAGATTTTCTGCTTTCAAAATCAATACCATTGAATTTCCGGTTCCAAGATTTATATGCTTATCATTGCAACTAATTTGCTCAATATTTTCTTTTCTGCTCGAATTCGCTGGATATGTAAGCGAAGTATTGTTCAAAACATAGATATAATAACCTTTCCCGGGTTCCATATCTCCGATTGTATTAATGCCATAAGCCGGGACATACATTCCTTCATCATTTTTTACAAGTAAAAAATCACTTGTAATTGAAGCTAATGCTGTTTGGGCATCCATTTGGGAATTTCTCAAATAGGCGATTATATGCCAGCCGGGAACTAACTCAATTGGAGTATTTACTGGATTGGCATATTTTCCTTCTATATGTAAAAGTGATGTTTCAGTCATATTCACATAATATCCCTGCTTTATATCCCAATTACCTATTGTGTTGATATTAAAAGCCGGAATATAATGATTTCCATCGCTGTCTTTCATAATTCTAATATTGTCTTCAACTTCAGACATAATGGATTCAACACTTAGTTCATTTGGAGAAACGTTGCTCGATATCATTTTCCAGCTATCAGGTAATTCTATTGTTAAATAATCCTTTGGGAAAACATCAAAAAAATGAAGATATCTATTGAGCAATTCTGAGCGGGTAGAAGGAGGATTTCCATTGTTAAATCCACCGAACAGGAAAACTGAAGCAATAGTTTTGTAATTAGCGGCATTATGAGCAACAACACAGGGATTATTGCCAAATACATTCCTGAAAATAACGAAAGCTGGTGATATTGCTTCTATACTTCCGTTTATCAAACTTGAACCACTGTAAGAAAAGGTCATTCCTTCTGTAAAGGTGCCTGGCTGACCAATCAAACCCATATTAATATAAGGACTATTGACAGCGTTGATATTGAAATATTGATGAACGGCTCTTTGAAGTAAAGTAAACCAGGTAGCCCCGCCTTCCATATATAAATTGCCGCCGCTATCCAAATAAGAAGCAAGCAAATTTCCATCTTCCGCACTCAGAGTATAACTTTGTGAAGAGCTGCCAAGCAAAACAAAAACAGATTTGTATTTATTAAAGTTTGTTGGAAATTCAGTCGTAATTTCGTAATCTACTTCTATTGATTGAAAAGCAAGTTGCAAATTTGCTGCAGAATTACTATATGCATCTTTATTTATAATTAAAGCAGTTATCTGTCCAATATCGAAATTTTTATATTCAGTTGTAACACTATCGCCATCTAAAAGCACCTTGTTTCCAAACTGAACTTCTGTGGCTAAAGGAGTATTATTATCAATCGTAATAGTAAAAAGCTGCGTTACTTCTTCATTTATTGCTATGTTTCCATAAATCATTTCATTTTGTTGAATGTTAATAAAATTATTATTACATTCTAAAACTGAAGAAACATTCATTGCAGCGGTGTTTCCATTATTTTTCATTCCAATAGAAATTTGGACTGTTTCTCCGGGGTCTAATTTTCCGTTGTTGTTCCCATATTGGTCAAGGATTGTGAAAGATGTTACTTCTAATTTTGGCGCTGAAATATTTACAGAAAAGTAGCTTTCTGAAGTAGTTGAATCATTAAAAGTAGCTGTTTTTTTAAATTCAGCTTTGTGATAGCAAGGAGTTATGTTCGAGATATTAAAAGTAAATCCATTACTTATTGATAAAAGAACGTTGGGATTCATTGTTCCATAAAACTCCGTGCTATCTGTAATTGTTATATATGGACTGTCTGAAGAAATTTTAACATTTACAGAATTAGCAGTGTCAAGCCCGATATTTTTCAATGCTAAAGAAAGCAGAATAGATTCTCCATTTATAGCTTGTTCAATCTGATTTCCCAAACGGTCGCTAATTGTATGATTAGAATAACTTATATATGCTTCTTCAGGTGGAGTAATGGTGATTGTGCCAAAAAAGGGCTGGACATTTTGATTTGTAACAACAATTTCGGCTTCTCCCGGTTCTATTAAATTCATTAAATCAATTTGGGCAAGTCCATTAGAATCGGCAAGAGCAGCACCATAAAGTATTCCGTCTTTTGAAATTGCAGCGTATCCATACGGCTCTGTGTTTATTGCTAATTCAGTAGTTCCAAACGGAAGCACAGGCAAATAGCTTGTATTCGAAACGGGTGCTTCTGAAAAGAAAGAAACAAGAGAAGGGTCTCCCATAACATGATAAACTTCCCAGTAGTATTGAGATGATGAAGGCATACCTTCTGTTACAGCAATGTTTCCACCGAAAATCATTTGGGATTGGGTAACATACCATTCGGCAAAAGCTTCGCCATTTGAATGAAACATTCTGTCTAATGCTCCGAGAGTAGTTCCGGCGTAAGTAGGATTAGCCGTAATTGTTCCAACTCCGACAGCCCAATAAAATTCTTCTGTTGTATAACCTAAATCTGAAATACCTATGTAAGCTACAGCCCCTTTGTCATCTGCCCTTAGAAGTGTTTCACCGAAGCAAGATGGTTCATCAAATTTATTACTTAGGCAACATTGCCCGATTATTGTCGGATATTTATTTAAATTTTGCAAATTTGTTACATCAGCATTAGTAAAACTTGGTGCATACCAACCTTCTGGAGTACCATGAGCAAAATAACTCACAAACCCTGCACCATTGTTTATATCTTGAATTATGGAAGCGGACTGGCTGCCAGAATTAGGATATAAATAAGTATGGGATAGCAAGCCATTGGCTGCATTGAAATAATAGGCAGTCCCATAATTTACTACGCCATTAAAACAAACCTCAGCCATAGTTTCATCCATTCCTGCAATTCTCACTACTTCATTCAAATACGATGGGTCTGGAAAAAGATATTGTTCATACATTAGTGTTTTATTGATTTGTGGCAGCAATTCGCTAACATTATTTGCGGAAAAGCGTCCATAATACACTTCTGGTAAATTATCACCAGTATATTCGCAATACCTCAAATCAGTTACATGAAGCCCTGATTCCCAAGACGGTATCTGAGCGACATCGCCAACAAAAAGAACAAATGATGGTGCAGGGTCAAGAGATGTTCCTGCATTATAAAGTCCCTGCAAATATGCTTTTATTGAAGTGGTTATGCTGCCTACTGCCGGATTATTTGTATATGCTTCAATTACTTTAAAGCCCTTACGCTGTTTCCATTCGATAAATGGCTGCAGTGCCTCCTCAAACATTGGGTCTGATACTATTACGTATTTCACTGGATATTTTGTTATATAATCCCTCGTTTGAACCGGTTTATAATTTAAGAACTGATTGAAGCTGCCATCGAAATAAAATGAATTTGTCCTTGCTTTTAAATCGTTTGTTGCCTGAATATCTGGATTGTTAAAAAATACTTCAACTTGCAAGTTCTGATAAAACCGCAATGTTTGAGTAACAGGGTTATATCTTACCGGTGAAATACACAAATTTGCAAGTCGCAAACTGCGCATAATTCCCATTTCTTCCACTTTTACAAGTTCCTCGAATAAAAACTCGTTTCTAGTGTAAAAGCTATTATTATATACAAATTCAGGTGGGTCGCTTATTAATGATGGTGGTTGGTCGGGATAGACTGGATATTGCAAACCTAATTCTCTTAATGAATAGTCTTTTGTTTCGTAACTTATAATATTTATTTGGACAGCCGCTCCCAATGGAATTTCAATCAGTTTTCGCAATACCGGCAGTTTTGGGGCGCCAAGCTTTTCTGGTTTACCATAGCCGGAAACAAAAAGTTCTGTAAACATTCCATTCGGTGTTTCTTTCGCGAAATATTCAAAATCTGCAACAGTATTTTGAATAATTAAATGATTGTAAGTATTTTCTATTACTTTAATAGAAGTACTTTCATTTTCGAGCAAAATCACCTTTTCTGCTTTTAGATGATTTGAAAAAAATACTGCAAAAAGGATTATTGCAATGCTCAATCTGTAAAATGTGAAATTTTTCATAACTATCCCGAAAAGTTTATATTTAGTTATTGGGTTATTAGTTAAGTTGTTATACCAAACCGCTAAATAATAGTGCAAAATCATAATGTCATATCGAACCCCAAAATGAAGGAAGACCTTTGTTTAAATGAAGATGACATAAAGAAAAGTGTCATTCTGACGAATGTCAGAATCTATCTTATTTTT
>DAIOVK010000336.1:0-4150 GCA_036759045.1 Kapaibacterium sp. (SeqCode)
TTATTTTATACCACAATTCTAATTCCCCTCTTGAGAGGGGACAAAGGGGTGTGTTCTTTCTTACTTGTTACATCTGAAGCAATATCAAAGAGATAAACTATTATAAGCATATTTTTTCTCTTTATTTAGGAAGTAAATTTTAAATAAGGAAAAAAGAACACACCGCTTTAATCCCCTCTCAAGAGGGGAATAAGAAAAGTGGATTAAAAGAACGTATCAGCCCTGCCCCTCTCAAGAGGGGGATAAGAAATGTAGATTAAAAATGTATCAACACTACACTTTTTCATTTCTCAAAAGAGGAATGCGTAAGGTGACAATATAAATCAAAACTTAATAAATAGCTTGCACTCCTTCCCAAGTTGCACTTGGGAAGGAAGATTTCTTTTTAAGCTGTGCTTTACCTGCTTTACTCTATGAATGAAGATTTAAAGCATAGCTTTGTGAAAGTTGCCTTCCCAAGTGCAACTTGGGAAGGAGATAATAATATGTTATTTGTATTCTATGAATAAATCAGGTTAAAAAAAGAACCAGTTTCCCTAAATATTTGAAACAAATTCTATTGTTTCCCAGCTACCTAAATCAAAATATTTGATGGCTGTTTGCTTAATGTCTTCTACCTGAATTGAATTAATTTGCTCAATTACGTTGGCTACGTCTTCATTGTATCCAAAAATAAACTCATATTTTGCTAATCGCTGCATACGTGCTGATAAACTTTCTAAATCAATAGTTATATTTGTTTTAGTAAGTTCTTTAGCCCTTTTTAGTTCTGTTGAATGGATTTTTTTCTCAATTAGATTTTGCAATTCATCGAAAATAAGGACTTTAGATTTAGAAGCATTGCTTTTGTCAGTTGCGATATAAATATAAAAGGCACCGGCGTCAGAAAAAAAGTGAACATTAGCAAAAATTGAATAAGCTAAACTTCTTTGCTCGCGTAATTTCTGGTAAAGACGTGAACTTGTTCCTTCGCCAAGCAGTGAAGCAAGAATGATTAAGCTAATTCTGTCTTTATGTTTAATCCCGGGGATTTTTCTGCAAATAACAATATGGTTCTGATGATATGGTTTAACAAATTGGGTCTTGGTTTTATGCGTTGAAATTTTAGCGAACTCGTTTGAAAAATTATTCTTTTTCAGATGAGAAAAATGCCTGTTAATCTCTTCAACTGCTTTTTCGTGATTAATATTACCAGTAAAAGATATTACTATATTTTCCGGAGTAATATATTTGTTTTTAAATACAATAAGATTTTCCTGCGAAATATTTTTTACACTATTGATTGTTCCTGCAATAGCTGGAGCAAGTCCGGAATTTTTAAACAAGATATTGTCGGTAATATCAAAAATCAGTTCCTCAGGGTCATCTTCAATACTTTTAATTTCTTCAATGATAATATTTCTTTCCTTTTCAATATCTTTAACGTTGAATTTCGGGTAAAGAATTAAATCAGAAAGAATATCTAAAGTATTATTAAAATGTTGTTTTAAGGCGCGAGCATAAAAGCAAATCATTTCTTTTGTAGTAAAAGCATTTGTATTAGCACCAATGCTTTCAAACTGATATGCGATTTGTTTGGAACTTCTGTTTTCAGTATCGCGGAAACAGATATGCTCGAAAAAATGAGCTAATCCGGAAAGCCCTTGCGGGTCTCGGCGCGAGCCAGCATTAATACTAATTCCTAAGGCAAAGGATTCTACATTCGGTATATATTCACTTATTACTCTTAATCCGTTTTCTAACTCAGTTTTTTTATATTTGTTTATATCAAATTTAATATTTTTCGTTATCATCTATTCCATCAATTAAAATTTCATTTCAAATTTTAAATTTATAATAATTCAAAAATAATTATAAATATAATATATTACTATTGAAAATAAGGAAAATAAATATTATATTGAAAAAAAATAAATGTGAATAAAATAAAAGGAAATAATATGAAAAAAACATTGCTAATAATACTTCTTGGAATGTTATTTTCTTACTGTATATATTCTCAAAATGACGAAAAACCCAATTGGAATAAACTGACAGCAAAATCCCTAAAGCCCAAGATAAAGAATAAACCATTAGTTCGTGAACTTGAATTTTTAAAGCCACGCACTTATCCCTTTGAATCAATACCAGAGGGCGCCAGAGTAAAGGCAATTCAGCAGGTAAGAAAAATGGAGAATGGCAGCAAGAATAAAGTGCAGCTATTAGCTTCACAACCTGAATGGAAGAATATCGGACCAACTCAGGTTGGAGGACGTGTGAAAACAGTAGTCCATCATCCTACTCTTCAAGGTACAGTATATATTGGTGCTGCAGCTGGTGGAATTTGGAAAACAACTAATTTCGGTTCGACCTGGACACCTTTGTTTGACAAAGAAAACTCACTCTCTATGGGAGCTTTAGCAATTGACCCGAATAATCCTGATATTTTGTATGCCGGAACAGGAGAAGCTTCCACAAACACCGATGCCTACCTCGGTTCAGGTATGTATAGGACTACTGATGCCGGAAATTCGTGGAACTTAATCGGACTTTCCAAGGTTGGTGCTTTTTCAAAAGTATATGTCCACCCGTTAAATTCTAATGTAATATACGCTGGAGCTACTAAAAGAGAAAATGGATTCTACAAATCTACTGATGCCGGAAATACATGGTATAGCACTTATACCGGTTCTGTTACAGACCTAACGATTAATCCAAATAATCTAAACGAACTTTTCATCGGAGTAAGCGGCACTGGAATATTCTTTTCAAGCGATGGAGGAGAGAACTGGGTCGAAAGAAATGTCGGCTTTCCAACCGGATTAGGAAGAATATCGGTGCAATTAGCACCATCAAATCCTACAACACTATATACTTTAATGGAAGTAAATTCATTTGCGAGAATTTACAAATCATCTAACTATGGAGTGAGTTGGTATTTATCTTATTCCGGAGCGGAATCATTTTTTAATGGACAAGGTTGGTTTGATAATTTTATTGAAGTGCATCCAAGCAATCCCAATATTGTTCTTGCTGGAGGAATTGATGTATTCAGGACTTCCAACGGAGGAACAAGCTGGACTAATACTACCGATGGTTACGGTGTCGGAAATGTACACGTTGACCAACATTCAGCAAACTTTTTCCCGCAAAATCCAGACATAGTATTTCTCGGCAATGACGGCGGAATGTATGCTTCTAATAATGCAGGTGTTACATGGGCTGATGTTAATAATGGATTGGAAATTACTCAGTTTTATGCTATGGCAATTGATAAAAGCAAGAAAAATATGAATTACGGTGGAACTCAGGATAACGGGACAGTAGGAAATACAAGCAATACAACATGGGGGAATGTTGCAGGAGGCGATGGGTTTAGCGTTATAGTTGACCCAGACAATCCGGATTTAATATACGGAGAATATTATAACGGTTCACTTTTTAAAATAAACGTAAATACTGGAACATACAAATCAATTACCAAAGGAATACCATCAACCGATGAAGGTTTATGGCATTCTCCCTTAGAAATCTTTGAAAACGAAGGATATCTTTATCATGGCAGAGGTGCTCTTTATGTATCTATTGACAAAGGTGAATATTGGGTTGAAATGGCAAAAGGAACTGCTAATAAAATTTCTGCTATTGGTGTATCTCAGATTGATGAATTAGTAGTTTATTGCGGATATAATAATGGAGATGTTACAATTACTACTGATGGCGGGGAGAACTGGAATAAAGTATCAAGCAACGGTTTGATTAACAGATATGTTACCAGCATTGTTTGCTCTGATAACAATCCGAGTACCGCTTTTGTTACATATTCCGGTTTTGGTACCCCTCATGTTTACAAAACAACCAATTATGGCGAATCTTGGCAAAATATTTCTGACGGACTTCCCGATGCGCCCTGCAATTCACTAGTAATACATCCTTACAAAACTGATGACAATACGCTTTTTGTTGCAAGCGATGTAGGAGTATTTTGCACTATTGACGGCGGTCAGAACTGGTTCCCTTATGGTAAAAATCTTCCAAGGAGTCCAATTGTAGATTTATCTTTCCATACAAATCAAATTATATTACCTCAACTCACTTTAAGGGCTGCAACTCACGGTAGGTCTATGCTTGAAGTTGAAGTGCCAGATGAATTAATTGTTTCGCAGGAAAT
>DAIOVK010000337.1:0-4132 GCA_036759045.1 Kapaibacterium sp. (SeqCode)
ATATCTGCTTGTTCTGGTTTTGTAGGGCAACTTGGGATGTTGTAAGGATAATAAACATCAAAGCCATCTTCCACTTTTGATGTCCAAACGCTATCCACTCTGCCGTTGTCATCGTAGCTATACCAGGTAGAAAACTGCCTTGAAGCATCAAACACTCTTTGCTGAATAACTTTATTTGCAGAATTGTATTTATAGTAAACTGCTTCAAAACCAAGATTTTCGTTGTATTTAAGCATTGCCTGGACTCTTCCTCTCGGGTCGTAGCTATAAACGATATAGTGGAATGGCTCTTTTCCGTTGTCCCTGTAAGCAACTGCAGCAGTTCTTCCTTTCAAATTGCGAAGAGCTGGATAGCCGGTTTCCCAGGGATTATTAACAAGCAAAAAGTTCCATTCATCTGTTGTTGGAAAATTACCCCAAACCGCACCAGTTCTTTCTGGCAGTTCATCGTAATGATTTACTACTTTCACAAATTCCGGAAATTCCTTCACATCTTCAAAGTTATCAATATCGGAAAGCACTGTGTTTTGCCAATTGTTATAGCTCCAGTAATAATTTGCAGGATGCTTCAAATAGGTTTGATTGCTGCTTATGTTAGAAACATCATCAACATAATCAAAAAGAGTTGGCCAAAATTCAGTTAAGCTATCGCGAGTCCAAAACTTTGGTGTTGGTCTGTCCGGAAGCAGCCATAGAGTTGGATTAATAGTAACAGGTAAACTTTCAAAATTGTCATAATTCAGTTGATTTGGCTCAAGTTCGTCAATCAGCCATTCCTGAATAGTTCTATGGTCAGAAATTTCAGGGTCAACAGTCGCTTCGCCAGAAATTGTAACTCTGCCTAAGTCGTCATATTGTGTAAAAGAAAATTTGTTGTTTATTCGCTGTTCTTTATTTTGAGTAAAGCGGACCTGCCCCAAATCATTGTAAGAATATGCGATTGTGTCTAAATCGGGATTGATTTTTAGTTTCAATCTGTTAAAGTCATCGTAAACATATCTTGTAATCGAATTATTCGGGTGAATAACTTCAATTAAGTTTCCAAGTAGGTCGTAATTGTATTTTAAAAATAGTGTTTGATTATCTTTATAAACTTTTTTCTTACGTAAATTTCCAAACATATCGTAAACAGATTCGACGTTTCTATCGTTTTCGTCAATAGAAAAACTTTTACTGGTAAATCCGGTATAATTCAAGTCTAAATCACCATCAGTAATAAGATTGCTAAAAGATTTGTCAGTATTATCTGAATTTTTCATATAGACAAGATTTCCATTAATAAATTCAGAAGTTGCAATATTGCCAAGCTGGTCTTTTACTTTTCTAAGCTGAGATTGTCCATTAAGAGTATATACTATTGAATCAGTTCTGATTGGGCTTGAAGGTGAACCAATAGTAAGTTCCTGTTTGTGTATTCTTGAACCAATACCATAATAGCTCTTAGCTTCGGTATATCTCCCTTTGTGTTCGGCGAAAGTTCTTGTCCAGCCAGTATTCGATGTATGTAAATTATCGTCAATTTTTGATGTAGTTAAAATCGTTCTTGCGTCATCATCGTATTTGTTTTTCACAGTAAAATCGTAAACATCAGAGCATCCGGTATAGTAAACAACAATTTGTGGTCTTTTATCTTCAGAAAAATCAACTAACTGAATTTTTCCGTATAAAGATTTACTTGTAATTTCAAATACCAGCGAATCCGAATGAGTAATATTTCTTAAGCTACTTAAAATTTCATTTAAATTAATTTTGATATAAGGGAAGCCATTCGGCTGCGAATAAACTAAAGTATCTTTCAAAAGCTGCAATCCCTTACTATCTAAAACCAATCTCTTGTTAAAATTGATATTGTTAGTGTTTGGTAAAGTTTTTATGCTTATTACCATACCGTCGCTTTGGTTCATCCCCTGATAATCAAGCTGCAAGAAAGCAGAATCTATCGTATGGAATTTCAAAGCGTCATAATTAGAAGCGTGGTATTCAAGCAGTGTAGTGTATGTATAAGATTTTTGCTCAATAGTGTCGTTAGGAAAGTTCATCCCAAATGGTAGGGTAGCTTCTATTTCTCTACCGACTATTAATTTGTTGTCAATAAAATAATCAGTTCCAAAAGTAGTGCTAATTATTTCTTCAGTATCGTAATTAATTTCATCGACTTGAGTAGAAACCCTTGTTTTCATATCAAGAAAATAAACTTTTGCCTGATTAGTAGTAATAACAGTTTCGTTGCACTTCGGGAAATCAAAAGGATGCCAGGAAAAAAGCAGTCTTCCATTGTCATCGTATTTATTTTTGTAATACCAGTTGTTTGGGTCAATCATTGCAGCGTTTTGCCCATAAGTAGTTTTCTCAAAATATGTTCTAAGAGTTTCTGTGTATGGAACGCCGCTCGCATCAATTTTTCTCACGTAAGTTTCGTTGGCGACTGGTGATTCAAACTCTTTCTTTTCTTCAAAAAGCGTAACGTTATCAATTTCATCAGTGTTGTAAAGTTTTTTTCCGACCGGATAAGCACCGCTTAAATCTGCAATGTCTGAATAGCTGTAATATGTTTTGCTTTTTGCTCCAATCGAATTTTCAACCGTAGTGAGGAAGTTCATATCTGAACCACCTCTATAGCCATAATTAGTAAGCAGTTTGACGTTTGTCCCGTTTTTTCCGATAAGAGAATCGGCAAGTAAGGCGCCCCGCCTTGCCTGTATGTTATTTGGGTCAAAATCTAAATTGTAGCGATATCCCTTACCAGTAAGAATGTTATTGCTTGGGTCTTTTACTACTTCTCTTGTTGTCAAACCGTAAAGAGGTGGCAGCTGCCATTTTGTATAAGTAACGTCATAATAAGAGCTTATAGTTACATTATTTCCCTGTATAAATCTTGCTTTAGCAGTTTGATAATAACTTAGTGCTTTATCCCACTTGCTTACGACTTTTGATTGAGTTATAGTATCTAATGGAAAATAAGTAAATTCAGTTTCGTATATTTTCAGAACTTCATTCCTGATATTTTTTATAGTTTGTGTTTGCTTTGCAACTTTAGTGAAAAAATGAAGGTTAAAATTTGATTGAACGTTATAAGGCGGCGGTATCGGTGTGTTTGTAATAGTTGTAAATGTATAATTATAATATATTGAAGGGTCAAAAGAAAATTGAAAACAAGTATCAATTGAAGAAATAAATTTGGTATAACTCGAACTACGAATTGGTAAAAAGAAAAGTTTTGAAATACCACCTTCAAATAAATCTTGTCTTTTATATAAAGTCTCTTCATAGATTTCCTTATTCAATCTTCCTAAATAATGTACACTTATTACTGGCAATAACACATCAAAATCTGGAGTTAAATATTTATAATCATCGTAAGTAACTTTAAAGTATTGTTCAGTTTTATGTCTGTTATAACCATATTTCATAGTATCGGATATAGTTGTTACAGTAGAAAAACCTGAACCTGATTGCAATTCGCTTTCAGCAATATCATCAGAAATAACAGTTGTTAATCTGTTATAATTAATGTTATTAATTTTTCCATCGTCTTCAAAAAAATATCTAATTTTTTGAATTTGTTGAAATTCACTATCTTTTTTTTCAAAAATATCTATTTCTTTAATACAATTTAAATAGTTTACATTAAGAAAATATTTCTTCTGCCAATGACTAAAATCATCTACAAGAATAATTAGGTCACTTTCATTTCCTACAAAATGATATTTTAATTCAATTTTCTTGGTGGGTTCTATTATTTCATCAAGAGTATATGAATTAAAGCCGAAAGAAGATATTGGAAAAAAAATATCAATTGTTGATTATAATAATGAGTGCAGAAAAGAGGTAATGAAATATAAGGATTTATGGGACGACCTAACCGAAAAAATGGGCTATTGGGTCGACCTTGAACATCCTTATATAACATTTTCTAATAAATACATCGAATCAGTCTGGTTCCTGTTAAAAAATCTTTTTGAAAAAGGACTCTTATATAAAGGATATTCAATACAACCTTATTCGCCTGCAGCCGGTACAGGACTAAGCACACACGAACTCAATCAACCTGGTTGCTATCGAAATGTTAAAGATAATACTGTTGTAGCTCAATTTAAAGTTGTTAAAAACTCAGATTCTGAATTCCTTTTTG
>DAIOVK010000338.1:0-4132 GCA_036759045.1 Kapaibacterium sp. (SeqCode)
AAGAGCCATTGAAAAACAATACTCAAAAAACTGTTGAGTTGATAAAAAATTATAAATTTTTTAAATAAAAAAAATAAAAAAATGGAAGAAAAACAAGTAATTGTCAAGGAAATACTTGACGCCTTAAAGGGTCAATTGCCCGAAGTAATAGGTCAACAATTAAAAGAAAACAGCATTTCAAAACAAGATATTGAAAAAATGTTTTCAGAAAAAACAATTTCAAAGTCAGAATTTCAGGCACTACAAGATAGTATGACTGCTATTTCTGAAACAATGAAAAACTCTACATTAGAGAAAGAAAAGAAAAAAACATTATTGGATGGATTGAAAGAAAAAGTTGCAGAAATCATAGAAAAAGCTGATAGACGAGAATTAGGATTTGTTAAGGTGGGAAAAATAAATAAAGCTGCTGGTAATATGTTAGAAAGCACAAATATTACAACAACAAATGGCATTTTCCCTGCTCCTATGTTTGAGCCTAGTATTAATGACCTGCCAAAAAATGTTTTTGTGGTAAGACAATATGCTGATGTAGGAATTACTACAAGTCCTATTATCATATATGCAGAAAAGAAAAATAGAGATGGAGTTGCTGCAAAACAAACAGAAGGTAGCAGAAAATCTCAAATAGACTTCGACATCGTTACAAACAACGCTGTAGTAAGCACTTATGCTGACTGGGTGAAAATTTCAAAACAAATGCTTAATGATGTTGATTTCATTAATTCAGAAGTAAGAAGTGAATTATTATATCAATTGGCATTATTAGAGGAATCAACTCTTATTACTTATCTTGGAACAATTGCAGGGTCGTTAGATTTGTCAGCATTAGCTGATACATTTGGTTTGAATAAGTCTAATATGTGGGACGCATTGTCAGCAGCAATTACGCAAATAAGAATTAATATGGGACAAAAAGCAACACCAAATATCATAGCTCTTAATCCAGTAGATGTGTACAAATTACAAGTAACAAAAAATTCATCATTAGATTATATTGCTCCAATATGGGCAAGCCCAACAGGATTACAAGTAAGAGGAGTTCCTATTGTTGAGTGTGATGGCATTACTGCTGGGTCTTTCTTAGTAGGAGACTTGAAAAAATTGCATATTAGAGATGCTGAATCTATTTCAATCAGCGAAGGCTTCGATAGCGATGACTTCACAAAAAATCTTGTTACGATACTTGGTGAAAATAGATTTGCACATTATGTTAAGTCTAATGACTATGAAAGCATAGTAATGGACACTTTTGCAAATGCAAAAACTTTCTTAGAAGCTGGTTCTTAATTAGAAATGGGGGTGAATAGCCCCCTTAAAAAAGAAAAAAATGAGTAAAAAAATTCAAGAAGCTAAAAATGATTTGATTAGAGCCATTGACGAGTTTGAGAAAAAAAAACAAATTAAAAAAACTAATAAAATCAAAGTCAAATGCATTAATTCATACGTTTTTAGAGGAGAAAAAATAAAAGTTGGAGAAGAAATTTTTATGTCTGAACTCAATTTTATGTATATTAATCAAGTTGAAAAATTTTTTGAAAAAATATAAAAATGGCATATATAAAAGTAAAAATATTAAAAAATAATTTTCTTCCTGGATGCCGCTTTAGAATTGGTGATATAGTACACCTACCAGAAGAAAAGGCGTTAAAATTATTGAAAATGGGAGAAGTTGAAATTTTCAATGTTGAAATTCCAGAATTGGAAATAAAAGAAGAAGTTATTGAAAAAAAATTAAAAAACATTAAAAATTAAAAAAATGAGCATATTAACAAAAATTTGCGGTGCTATTCCAGAAATAGCAAATATGGATATTGATTGCACTAATGATTATGAAGTAGGGTTTCCAAGAATTTTTATTTTTGGAAAATATTCAACTTCAATAACAGCAGTAACGGACACTCCAACACCAGCAGAAGTTCAAACATACCTAACAGCTGGTAATGGTATATTGATGCACGTAACAAATGGAAAATTCATTGCTCCAGAATTGCAGACAAAAACAGGAGCAGATACTTACGATAATCAGGAAGAAGTACACGACGAAATCAACGGAGTGGAAGGTACTATAAGAAAAATCACAAATAACACCTTAAAAATGTTCAGACAGACCACATTAAACAATAGCAGAATGCGATTGTGGATAGTAGACAGTAAGAACAGATTTCACGGTGGGAAAGATGGTTTTATAGTGCCTTTCTATATTCCTGAATTCCAACACGACGGTTTTGGCGAGCAAGCCATAATTCCTAAGAAATTCACTTGGACAAGAGACATATACAAACATATTGAGATTTCAAGTCCTAATGATAGTTATGTTTCACTCACAAATAAAAAAACATATTCTTATGTTGAAAGTGTTGTAAGTCAATACACATTAGGTGATGTTTCAGGATATGAAAATCTTACAGGTTGGAACAAGGAAACTTATCCTATCTTATATTTTCAACAATCTTCAACAACTGTTACTATATCAAGCGATTTAGCTGGAAGTAACGTATTAGGTACATACACAGCTGGAACAGGAACATTGACGGTTTCTGGAACTATTACAGGCACATTAGTTGGCAATGTGGCTACATCTTCCGGTGATATATGGACAATTGAAGCAATAGAACTATAATTAGAAAGCCTCTTTGGAGGCTTTTTTTTGAAAAAAATTATAAAAATGATAAATAAAAATAAAATACTTAAAGAATTCAAGTCTATTGTAGCTTGGAAAGAAACAGAAAATTACGAACTAACAAAAGAAATAACAGAATCACCACTAACAATAAACCATATATACAAAATTGATAAATATCAAGCAGGGGATAATTTCGCTAATGTGGCAAATGTGATTGAAGGTGCAATTAATACTAATGGCTGTATTTTTCAAGCAATAGGGACAACCCCATTAGTTTTTTCTAATGAAAGCATATTGATAGATATTACATTTATATATAATTTTTCAGATTATTATGTAAATGATATACCTGGAGTAGACCTTGTCAGTATAGAAAAAATGTTAAAACTTAACGAGACATTAATATCGTATGAAACAATATATGAGTATTTTTGCAGGATATATGATGTTGAAATTTTGAGAGCAATAGATGAGTTTTTATTTTATTTCAATAATCGTTTTAAAAGAACAAACACAACCACAAGTAAGGATTTTGGGAAATTTTCAAGTCAAAGTGAAATATTATCTAATAATTTTTATGGTATTTTGATTGACCCACAAAATAGCATTTATAACGTTAATAGAATTTTCTTAAAATCTACAAAATCTCAGACATTAAGATTATATCTATATGATGTACTTTCTACCATTCCGTTAGAATATGTTGATATTGAATTAGAAGCAAATAAGGCAAGTATAGCTTCAGTAGATTGGTTGATACAAGAAAGAAATTCAGAAAATATAAGTACTAATTATATTTTAGGCTTTTTTCTTAGGACAGAAGAAAATCCAGACGAAAAAAAACTTGACCCTGAAAATGAATTATATCCTGTTTTTTGTTCGACTCCTGAAATATCCGCAATATATCTCAATAATGAGTTATCATTAGAGGATTTGAATTATATTGAGAATAGTTTTTTTAACATTTCGTATAATTATGATTGCGATTATACTGATATATTGATTGAAAATAAGTTAATATTGGCTAATTATATTGCATATAAGATAGCATTGCGAGTAATAGAAGACGCTTTGAGTTCCAAAGAATTCAATAATATTACAGAGAGTAATAGAAAAGTATGGCAAAATATGATTTTGAATTTCAGAAACATCATATATGGATATAATTTTGAAAACGAAAAAGGCACAGGCAGGCAACCTGGATTGTTAGAGGAATTATTTATTGCATTTCAAGGGAAAAACGAAAATCTATTTCCAAAAATCAAAAAAATGACAATATAATGGAGCAGATACCAACAATTAATAATGGGTTTCAATTATTAGCATATATTATTTTTATATTTGCAACAGTAGTAATCCCAATAATAGTGAATCAACGAGTTCAAAGGAAAAAAATAAATAAAATTCAAGAAGAGGCTAAAATAGGGACAGAGGCTTCATTCAAAAGCATAATTGAATTTTTCGAGAAAATAGAAGGAAAAATAGAATATCTTTTTGAATCTACAA
>DAIOVK010000339.1:0-4127 GCA_036759045.1 Kapaibacterium sp. (SeqCode)
TTTCACCAAACCATACAACAGAAGGTCGTATCATACCACCACATTCGGGGCATTTAGGTAATTCTTCGTCAGGTAGCGAAGTTTCTCCCTTAAATGGCTTTTTACATTTTTGGCAATGGTTGTCAATTATATTTCCATGCAGTTCAATTACATTCTTTGAACCAGCAGCTTGGTGGAGCCGGTCAACGTTTTGCGTTATTAAAGTAAAATCTGTAAATATTTCCTGCATTTCTGCTATAGAATAATGCCCCGGATTTGGTTTAGTCGAACTTATTATGTCTCTTCGATGCTCATACCAAGACCAGACGAGTTTTGGATTAGACATAAATCCCTGAACACTTGCTAATTCCGCTGGATTCATTTTAGTCCAAAGGCCGTTGGGGTCGCGAAAAGTTGCTATCCCACTTTCAGCAGAAACACCTGCTCCGGTAAGAACAACTACTTTTCTTACTTTATGAAGTATTTCGAGTAATTCGTTTGGTATTTCCATTGTAATTGTTTATTTGTTGGTATGTTGATATGTTTATTTGTTTAATTGTTTATTTGTTTATCGTTGCAGAATGGATGTAAAAAAATTTCAATGAACATTAATAAAGAAAACCAAAAAGCCACAATGGAATTCTATTGTTAAAGCCATACTCAATATCGTCAGCAACAATGAATGCATTTTTCAAATCTTTAATTTGGATATTCGATTTGTTTTTTCCACCAATTTCAAAAGAGTAATATTTCTCAACTATAAAATCAGTTGATTTTGATAACTCAATAGTATATTTATTTTTTACCTGATTAAAAAAAAACGTTTCTCTTGCATTTCCAATATTTATATTTTTTTCACATAAAGCATACATAAGATTAGTATTTTCTAAATAGAGTTTTTCTGGTTTTTTTAAAAAAGTAATACCATAAGAATCTTTATAAGCAGAATTAATCAAATTTGCTTCATTTAAATAAAACAGATATGTAAGAAGGGTTTCCCGATTGATTCCAATATGAGTGCTTAATTTTGAAATATTTGGAATAAAGGGAGAACTTTGAGCAATTATTTGAAGTAACTGCTTGATTTTATTAATATAAGCAATATTTACCTTTCTTTGTTGAGGTAGTTCTATTTCTAAAATCATATTAACAATTTCTTCTAATCTAATGTAGAACAACTCAAGCTGCTCTTTAAAAAAAGGATAATATCCATACTTTAAATAATCATAAAAATATTGGAAAGGTTTTATTTTTAAAGAAATGTCTTTTGAAATCTCTTCATAATTCTTTAATAAATCTTGTAAAAAGTAATGCTTAAAGTTAAGTTCCAACTGCATATTGAGAAATTCTCTGAACGAAAGACCGGGCATTGAATAAACTATTGCTCTTCTACTTAAATCTGCACGGGCATTTAATATTTCAAGCAAAGATGAGCCAGTAACAACTAACTTTAGCTCTGGATAATCGTCATAGATATTCTTTATAACTAATGACCATTGCGGATATTTATGAACTTCATCAATAAAAAGATATTTTCCGCCACGTTTAACAAAAACATCAACTAAATCTGTTAATTTATTTTCTGAGAACCATAAATTATCTAAACTAATATATAGAGTTGAATTAAGTTTTGAAGACAAATAGAGTTTTATATATTGTAAAAGTAAAGTGGTTTTGCCAACTCCACGTGCACCTTTAATTATTATTAAACGTGAATCCCAATTGATTTCCTGCATCAAACTTCTTACAAAACTTATTGGGATTTGTGAAATTTTTTTTCTATATTTTTCTATTAATTGTTCCATCTTAATTTCAAAAATACAAAAATTGTATTCTCTAACCAACAAAATTTTTTAAAATTGTATAGTAAGCTATACAATTGATAATTTTTATTTGTGGCACTCATTCCCAAGTTGCACTTGGGAATGTAACTTTCACAAAAGCTATGCTTTAACTCTGCTTTAACTCTTTCTTAATAAAAAGATGTAAAGCACAACTTGAAAAGAAATCTTCCTTCCCAAGTGCAACTTGGGAAGGAGTTCAATAAACAATAAACAATAAACAATAAACAATTAACAATTAATAATTAATAATTAACAATTAACAATTAACAATTAACAATTAATAATTAATAATTAATTTCACCCTAATTCAAATGTAGTAATTCCGTAAATACGTTTATTATTTACCCTGGGAATATTATCGCTATACATACGGGCTGTAGCAAAGCATTGCTTCATATTGTATTTTTCAACTAATTTCAAGGCATTTTCATTAGTTTCTGGAACATCAAGATAAACGGGTCCTTTTCTGCCAATTATAAGAGAAAGGAAGAGTTTTTCGGCAATATAAAAATTATCAGCAAAAAGAGGTCCGATTTTATTGCCATTATAGCACTGACGTATCATACCTATTCCCTGAATAGTTCCGGGACTTCTTTTATAAATATATTGAGTATTAGTTCCTTTGTACAACCAGTTTTTTATAAATTCAGTTCTTTTGGCTGGAAAACATAACCTGTCATAATCAAGAAAATTTTTAAAATCTTTTACATCAAAACTACTTATGTTGTTATCTATTGTGAACTCTCCTTTTTTATCGAAGAATCCTTCAAACCTGAAATTTTTATGAGAATATTTAAAACCTAATTTTTTGTAGTTTTCTACTTTTTCGAGAACTCCATCTAAGCCGATATTGCAGCCGTTTAAATATTCCAATGCATGCCTTCCGAGCATATATGCTATATTTCCAAAATTCCTAAATTCTGGTTTAACTATATAAAAGCCAATGAAACCAAAATCTTTGCCATATTTAACAGCAGAAATTGAGCCGACTGGCTCGTCATCATTGAAGCATAAGAAGAAACCTTTGGGGTCTGTTGAGTAAAAAACATCAAGGTCATTTATACCCGGATTCCAACCCTCTTCTCTTGCCCAATCAATAAAAATTTGCATTTGTCGTCTTGAAGCATTCTTTACTGTTAGTGACATATTTATTCCTTTATTTTTTTTCTCAAAAATAACTATAAAATATTTTTAATAAAAATTTTTTATTTCAGAATTAATTAGGAATTTTGTATATTATTTTTATTATGTTTAACTATTCTATTTATGTTATGATAAAAAAATCTATTGTTTTTTGCTTAACAATTTTAATTATTGTTTTAGGGATTAGTTCCTGTGAAAACCAAGATGCTAAAATTGCAAAAGAGAACCAGCTTAGTGGTAAATCAATTGAATTTTCCGGTATAAGCTGGACTTATCAGGAAGAAAGTGTATTGAAAAAAAATGACTTAGAAAATATTTTTGTTAAAGATTCTCAGTTGCATATAAAACTGATGTTTGTTGATAGCCATTGGATTGCCCCACGTTTGCTATCAACCGATATACTAGGTTATGGCGAATATCGTTTTAAGTTCGACCGTTCTATCCATGAATTAGATTCTCTTTTCTATCTTCATCTATTTTGCCAAAGCTATGAAGTTGACTCATCTCAAAAAATGAAAGAATCTTCTCAGGTCGGTATTAGCTTAGGGAAAAAAAGAATAAACGATATTATGAACAAAATTTTGTATTATGCCCGTAACGACAAAGAATCTATGAGCCAATATAATTCCGGCTCTGAATATATGAGGAATGAATATACTACTCATTATATAAGCGTTGACTCTAATTATGTTACTTTTACTTCCTACAACGATTATACTCCAATGAAATATAATCAAATTGCCACTTTTAAAACAATTAACAGAGCAAATCCTAATGCTGAAGTAAAAATTACTTATCCCGGCGAGCAGCCACTTAAACGTGCATCTAAATATTTAAGAGCCGGTATTGAACTTGTTCCTTCTGAAAAAGTTAAAAATTATAAAAAGAATGAAATTGAAATTATAATAGACGATTTTGAATTTATTCCTCTAAAAAAAGAAGAAAGTAAAAAATGAAAAAGTCAATAATTCTGCTGTCAGCATTATTTATTTGTGCTTCATCTTTATTTGCTCAGGAAACTGAACGGAAATCCCTGAATGTTACAATCTATCATGATGACTTAGGTGTGATTCGCGACCTTAGAACACTTGATTTGAAAAAAGGTGCTTCTGAAGTGAAAATAACTGACGTTGCGAATCAAATTGATATGACAAGCGTTCA
>DAIOVK010000340.1:0-4123 GCA_036759045.1 Kapaibacterium sp. (SeqCode)
GTGAAACTTGGTTTTACCAGTTAGGAACAAAAGATACTTTAATTTATAGCTTACAGTTTGTTAATGAAAATACTGGGTTTGCTGTCGGGGCTAAAGGCACTTTTCGAAAAACTACAGATGGCGGTGAGAACTGGAATGTAAAAAATATTGGCAATACTAAAACTATTAATTGTTTGTATTTTATTGACGAAAATACTGGCTGGATTTTTAATGAATACCAAATTCTAAAAACTACTGATGCTGGCAATAGCTGGGCTGTTCAGAAAGATTCAATCTTTAGTATTGTTGAAATCAAATTTCTAAATGAAAACCTTGGCTATGCAGTATCAAGTTCTGGTTCAATATTTCATACTACAAACGGAGGTGATGAGTGGAATTATATGAACAGTTGTACAAATAACCAATTGCACTCAATTTGTATGATTGATGAAAATACTGGTTGGGCAGTTGGAAATAGCGGCACAATACTTGAATACTCCTGTAGCAGCTCTGACATCGAAGAACCTCTCCCTATTTCCGACAACAACGATTTTCAAATCTTCCCCAATCCCGCAGCAAAGCAAATCACTCTTTCTATTCCAGAAAACCAAAATATAAATTCAATCTCAATCTTCAATTCTCTCGGAATGGAAGTAAAACGTATTGAGCAAACTGAAATAATTGTAAATAATAAAATTACAATTTCAACAGCAGATTTACCAGTTGGCTTATATCATTGCTCTTTTGTAAATCAAATAGGAAGAGTAACAAAGAGCTTTGTGGTGGTTAGATAAGGAGGAAAGAACACACCCCTGCCCCTCTCAAGAGGGGAATAAAAAACTCCTTCCCAAGTTAAACTTGGGAAGGAGAGTAACACGATTAGAAAAAGTAGTGAACAGGCATGCCTGTTCACTACAAAAACGCAAAACCTTCGAAAAGTCATGGTATCAAGGAATTGATGGTATGACTTGCTCCTTTAATATACTTACCTCAAAATGGCTTTTTTAATCATTCCCTTTTAAAAAATTTCCTTAATTGCTTATTTTTTAGTAAATTTCTTTTTTATATAAATCGTCTTTTGAATTTAAATAAAAATCATAAAGATTATGAAGAAAATACTCATATTTAATTGCAATCCAAATAAAGAGAGTTTTTCAAGTGAGTTGGCAAAAAAGTATTTTGATGGAGCGGTATCTTCCGGAGCAGATTGCAAGTTAATAAATTTGATAGATTTAGAATTTTCACTAAATTTGAAATATGGATATTCAAAACGAATTGAGTTTGAAGACGATTTAGCAACGGTGCAAAAAGAAATATTAGATGCCGAGCATCTGGTCTTAGTTTATCCGAATTGGTGGGGGACCTATCCAGCCCTGCTAAAAGGATTTATTGACCGAGTGCTTCTTCCCGGTTTTGCTTTTAAATACAGAGAAAATTCTTTGCTTTGGGATAAACTTTTAATAGGTCGAACAGCAAGATTGATTATCACAATGGACACCCCAAAATGGTATTATTATTTGGTTTACAAAGCTCCGGGACTAAATGCTATGAAAAAAGGAGTTCTGCAATTTTGCGGAATCAGTCCAGTTAAAACTACTTTATTAGGTCCAGTTAAAACCTCTACAATAGAGAAAAGGAAGAATTGGCTCGACAAAGTTTTTGAATTAGGGAAAAAAATGAAATAAAATTATGAACCCACCTTACTTATTCCCCTCTTGAGAGGGGCAGGGGTGTGTTCTTTTTCTTTACCAAGTTGTGATTTGGTTTGATGAAATATTAAAATGGACTATGATTTATTTGATTAAGGAGATTATGATTATTTATTTTTTAAAATATCATATTAATCATAAATATCACAGTATAAAACGAAATTGGATTAATAACAGACATACAAGAACACACCCCTGCCCCTCTCAAGAGGGGAATAGTATTTGTGTAATAAAAAAATAGCGTATTAACTTAACTTTAACTTTAACTTTGAATTGCGTAATGTGAATTATGAATAAAAACATTGAAATTATTGAATACAAGCCAGAGCATAAAAAGCTCTGGGAAGATTTTGTTGATAGCTCAAATAATGGAACTATTTTTCATTATCAGAAATTTTTGGATTATCACACTCCGGGTAAATTTGATTTTACTCATTATTTGTTTTTGAAAAATGATAAGTTAGTTGCAGTGCTTCCGGGAGGTCTTAATAAAAAAAATGAATACTGGTCCCCAGTTGGCGCTAGCTATGGTTCTATTGTAACCAAAGATATTCATTTTGAACTGGCGTTGGAAATTGTAGATTCTTTCATAGATTTTTGCAAGGAAAAGAAAATTAATGATGCGTATTTAATACCTGCACCATTAATTTACAATATAAACTATTCGCAACATCTCGAATACGCAATGCTTTACAGGAAATGCGATTTTGAATTGCACTATATTTCGCACGCAATAGATTTGAAGCATAATAATGAATTTTTCCGCCATTTTAATAATACTGCAAAAAATAATATTAAAAAAATATTTAGAGAAGGCAAGCTAACAATTCGCGAAAGCAAAGATTACGATAGTTTCAACAAGATTTTAATAGAAAACAAAGCTCGCCATAACGTAAAGCCAACTCATTCACTCGAAGATATGCTAAAGCTGAAAGAGTTGCTGCCAGACAAAATCAGGTTGTATCTTGTTTATTACGAAGACAAGCCGATAGCCGGTTCACTTCTCTTTATATGTAATAAAAAAGTTGTAATCTGCTTTTACATTATGCTTATGTATGAATATCAGTATTTGAATCCAGTTTATTATTTAATGTATGAAACAGTTCGTTGGGCTGTAGAAAATGGTTTCGAATGGGTGGATATCGGAGTTTCACAGGATACAGCCGCCGAAGACCCGATGACACCATCTCTTTCTCTAATCAGTTTTAAAGAGCGTTTCGATTCGCGTGGCATTTTGCGTAGCACTTTTCATTTTGATTTTAAAAAATAATGAAAAAAATTGAGCATACTTTTGACGTTTGTTTTGTTGCTTTTAGTGAAATTAGCACTGATGCACGGCTTTTGAATATTGCCCGAACTTTAGCTCAACACAACTATAAAGTTGGCATAATAGCCATTGGTGAAACATCTGATATTCCTCGTTTTGCTGAAGAGAACATAATTTTTTTTCCAATTAAAAAATCAAATATGAAAAGGGCATGGATGAGATGGCTTTTTTTTAATTATTATGCAAAAAAATACCTTAGAACCTGCTCCTGCAAAGTAGCTTTTGCTTCGGATTTTTATTCTCTTTACCTTGGTCGCAAATTGAAAAAAAAGTATAATTCAAAGCTGATTTACGATTCAAGAGAAATATATTCTGCATTAGGACCGCTTTTCCAAAGCCCATTGAAGCAAAGAGTTTTAATAGATTTAGAACGGAAGTGGTTAAACGAAGTGAATCAAATCGTGGTTTCGGCGCCCAAAGATGCTGATTATATCAGAGATTTTTATAAATTGAATCAACCATTTGAAGTAATTTTGAATCTGCCTCCTTTCAAAGAAAAAGTTAATTCAAATTTAATAAGAGCAAAATATCAGATACCACAAAATAAAACTATTCTAATTTATCAGGGAATGATTTTGCCCGGCAGAGGGCTTGTTCCTTTGATTAGTTCTTTGCCGTTTCTGCCAGATTCGTACTTTTGTATTTTTGGAGATGGTCCATTAAAGCAACAATTAACCGAGCTTGCTAAATCTTTAAATGTAGAAGACAGAGTGATTTTTGCTGGCAATGTGAATTATGATGAACTGCATAACTGGACTTGCTCAGCGGACATTGGAGTATGCTTTATTGAGCCGATTTCTGTTTCTTATCAATATGCCTTACCTAACAAACTCTTTGAATACTCTATGGCTGGAATACCAACTATTGCATCAAATCTTTTTGCTATTAAAGAAATTATAGACAAATACCCAGTAGGCAAGGCAATTTCGCAGGACTCAAGCCCAAGAGAAATAGCTCTTGCTGTCCTGGAAATTCTTAATAATTTTGGTTACTACAAAGAACAAACAAAAGTAACTGCCCGTAAGTTTTGCTTTGAAAGTCAAACTAATACTATCTTATCGCTTATAAAATAATTTTATGTATATACTCATTCTCCTAAATCAGCTTA
>DAIOVK010000341.1:0-4119 GCA_036759045.1 Kapaibacterium sp. (SeqCode)
GTCGGCGTAATTGCTTTCTTTGTCTTTTTCCTTTCCGATGAATTTGGTGCGGTTTGCTTAGTAGGAAAGCAATTTTAAATCTTTTATAAATCTATAATCTTTTTGATTCTTACTAATAAAATCTATGTTATTTACGATTGAAGTTGATGCTATTAAAGCGTCAGCAAGCAACAAACCATAGCTTAATCTATATTCTTTAATCAAATTATATGCAGTTTCTGATACTAATTTATCTATGTGAATAATAGAAAACCTTTTAATAAATTTTTCTATAATACCTAATTCTTGTTTATTTGCTGCACCGATTAATAACTCCATTGCTGTTATAGATGAAATACAAAGATTGTGAGTTAAGCCCATATTTTGCAAATAGGTTGCTGCTTTCAAATCGGCTCTTCCAAAATCAATAAGAATATCAGTATCAATGAGGATTTGCTTATACATTTTCGAACTCAAACTTTCTTAGATTTTTAACAAAAGCAGTTGAATCAATTATTTTCTCATTATTCTTCCAAATCCCAAAGAATTCTTCGTCTTTAAAAGGTTTCTTTTTTTCTGATTGCTCATTAAACCTTACAAAATTAATTTTTAGATTATTAATATAATCATAAGCAAGTGATTGTATTTCATCAGGTAGGGAGTTTATTTGACTAACAATATTTTCTGCTAACATAATTATTCCTTTCTATTTTTATGCAAAATAAATAAAAATGTTGTTATTTTAAAATTATTTTAAAAGAAAATGAATTTTCGGACGCCGTGGTCGGCGTAGTTGCTTTCTTTATCTTTTTCCTTCCCGATGAATTAATTAATTTTTATAAGTTCAAAAATTGATTTAACTATCTTTGGATGTAATGTTTTGCCACTATGATATGGTATTACTATATTTTCAAAACCATTACTATATATTATATTGCTACCTTTAGTACGAATTAAAGAAAAACCAGACTTTTTCAAAAGTTTTTCTGCTTCTTTTGCATCAAGAATAGGTAATTTAGGCAACTTCTACCTCGAAACTTGTTGAAAAAATCTCTTTATTTAAAAAGATTATATTATCTTTTGCCATAGTTTCTAAATACAATTCTACTGCCTCTTTTAAATTTGCAAATGCTTCATCAAATGTATCTCCTTGAGTATGGCATCTGCTTAACTCCGGGCAATATGCAAAGTAACCATTTTCATCTTTTTCAATAATTGCAGTGATTTTACCTTTTTGCATTTTAACTCCATAATAATAATTTTTCTTAATTTACAAATAATCTTTTAAAAAAAAAAGAAATATTTATGATATAATTAAAATTATAATCCACAGCGGGTCTATGCTGGTGAAACGCCCAATTTCATCGTCATATTTGCGGACACCGTGGTCTGCGTAATTGCTTTCTTTGTCTTTTTCCTTCCCGATGAATTTGGTGCGGTTTGGTTTTTATATATAAACTTCTTTTCTGTGTCCAATTTTAATAATTTCAACAACTAAAACAAAATCGTTTATTGTATAAATTATCCTGTAATCACCAACTTTAATCCTGTATAATTCTTCTTTTGTTTTAAGTTTTTTACGCCAAATGGACGAGGTTCAATTTTTAAGGATTGAATTGCTTCGTTTAGTTTATATACTGTTCTTTTAGGAATTGATTCTAAAACCTTTATAACATTCTTCTTTATTAAAATTGAATAACTCATCAATTGTTTCTGCCTAAAATTCTTTGAATTTCTTTATCATAATCAACTGATTCAACAAACTTTGATAATTCAAAATCAATAATATCTTTAATATCTTCAATTTCTTCAATAGAAAAATTTTGTAATAGTTCCAAATTGATTAAAAAAGCAGTTTTTTCGCCAACTTCATTATAAATATAGTTTATTGCTTCCATCAATTTTCCTTTTTTTGTTTTAAAACTAATAAAAAATTGAAAAATTTTATAGTTAATATTTTTCACAAAACACAGCGGGTCTATGCTTGTAAACCTACCTATTTCATCTTCGTATTTGCGGACGCTGTGCGAATGTAGAGGAGCAGGCATGTCTGCTTCCTACGGTTGAAAATTAATGCTTTGGAGTGCTTCAGTCATACGATGACTGGAGTCATCGCATGACTTGGAAAACAATGCGGGTCTTGACTAAAAACAGGTCGCAACTACGTTTCTTTTTCTTAAAACTTTAAGAAAGTTTTTTAACTTCAGAACTACTTGCCTTTGGTAAAATGTCATTTTGCAAACGATGTTGGAACATCGTAATATAAATTTATTCTATTATATAAAAGAACAACTTACAAATATTAAGTATGAAATAATTACGAATAAAGCGAAATTATTCTTAACGAAGCAAATCTCCTAACTACAATTTTCGATATGGGGTCTGGAGTCCTGAGAATACGAAAAATATATTTTTTTTTATAAAAAATCTACTTTTTTTATTCAAAAAAAATTAAAAAATTAAGATGGCACTGTAACTAAAGCATTGTCAATCAGTCGGGTTTTACCGAGGTAAGCAGCAATCAATAATACAATTTGCTGGCTCGGTAAAAATTCATCTGGTTCAAAAAGATACTCAGAATCGGCAGCAGAGGCATAATCAATTCGGATATAAGGAACAGAACGTAATTCCTTGTGCATTACTGCATTGATTACTTTTCTTTTTCTTTCTCCATTTTGAACCACAGCAATAGCTTCACCCAATGCTTTAAAAATGATTGTTGCATCTTTGCGCTCCTGTTCAGAGAGATAAACGTTTCTTGAACTCATAGCGAGTCCGTCTTCTTCACGCGTGGTAGGAGCAACAACCATTTGAATATTCATATTCAAATCTGTAATTAGCTGTTTAATAACAAGGGTTTGCTGAAAATCCTTTTGACCAAAAATAGCATAATTAGGTTGGGTAGCATTAAGCAATTTTGCTACAACTGTAGCAACGCCGTTAAAATGAGAAGGGCGGGAGGCACCTTCAAATTTTGTTGTAACTCCGGTTATGGCAATTACTGTTCCAAAATTCTGGGGATACATTTCGCTGACTGAAGGATAGAATAAGAAGTCGCTACCTGCTTCTTCAGCTAATTTACTATCTCTTTCAATATTACGTGGATATTTTTCAAAATCTTCGTTGGGTGCAAATTGCAATGGATTGACAAAAAGTGTTGTAATAACAACATCTGCTATACTTTTTGCTTTTCTAATTAAATTCAGATGACCATTATGGAAATAACCCATAGTCGGGACAACAGCTACTTTTTTACCTTCAACTTTTAATGCAGTTGATATTGCCTGCATTTCCGATATTTTTTCAATAATTAGCATTTTTTTAAATTTTTGTAAATAAATGAGTTTATTATAATAACAAAATCATTAATAAGTTTAATTTAAACACTTGTTAATGTAAGTATAAAATTAGTAAATTATTTTTAAAGAAATGAAAGAAATTTGTTGAAAAAGAAATGAAAAGTATGATTTATACCAAACTGATTGCAATTAGTGCAAAATAAGAGTGTCATTCCGAACCCTAAGATAAAGCAAATTCTTATTTTAAATGGAGATTACATAATTTTACCCTGTCATTCTGAACGAAGTGAAGAATCCAGAGAATTTTTTTTACCACTACTCTCTGAATTCTTCACTTCGTTCAGAATGACCGAAAAAGAAAAGATTTAATTGGCAAGGCAGTGAAGAATCTCAAACTCTGTGGTAACAAGTAGTTGTGAGATTCTTCACCTCTTATAGGAATGACAAAGAAAAATTATTAATTATTAATTATCCAAGTGCCAGCTTTTTCTTCCAAGGCGTCCATTAAATATTCGTAACTTGTTATAATCACGTTTTTTCCACCTTGTCTTAAAAAGCGGATAGCTGATTCTATTTTGGGTCCCATACTACCGGGTGGGAAATGCTTTTCATCATAGTATTTTTGCATTTCATCAACAGTAATTTTATCAAGTCCAATTTGATTATTTTTCTTATAATTCAAATAAACTTTGTCGGTATCGGTGCTAATTACAAACAAATCGACATTTAGTCCTTTTGCTAAAAGAGCAGAGGAGCGGTCTTTGTCAATAACAGCTTCGGAGCCGATAATATCACCGTTATCAGTTTTAATTACTGGAATACCTCCACCGCCGAGAGCAAT
>DAIOVK010000342.1:0-4103 GCA_036759045.1 Kapaibacterium sp. (SeqCode)
CGTAATTTATTCCAATTCCTGAATCTTCTAAGCCAACAGAAACACCACTTTCACCTTCGCAATAGCTGCCACCACCGGTAACGTTAAATACCTGAGGTAAAGAGTTTATAGTAATACTTTGAGAATATGCTGAGCTAATTGTTTCTGGATTTGATGAAGTTAAGCGAATTAAATAATTGTTACCGGGTATTGTTCCTAATGGGATTTGAGCAATAAAGACACCACTTCCTACTCCGTTTGTTGTTCCGATATTTACTGGATTTTCAAAATTTCCATTTTCATCAGATAGTTGGGCTGTAAATATGTTACTACTTTGGAAATCTCCATTAGTTACTTCAAAAACTATATTGCAGGTTTCACCTTCACAAATTGATAGTGGATTAATAGATAATATATTAATAACAGGATTGTCAGTTAATACTGCAAAAAAAGCATCTGAAGAGATACCACCACCAAAATTTTCCTGATGTGAACCTGGAGTTGAAATTCCTGTATTCGAAAAAGTATAACCACAAGCAACAATATCATTGTTACTTCTTATAGCAATACCGTTAATTCTGTCATCATCACTGCCACCGTAATAAGTTCCGGAAATTCTTGCACCATTTGAATTAAATTTAGCAAGGAAGCCATCATAAGCACTTGCTATTGTTGATTGATACTCACCGGGAGTTGCAATATTATTATTAGAACCAGTAATCCCTGCAATTATTATATTACCATTATTGTCAATTTTTGTAGCATTAACTTCATCAATTAAAATACCGCCATAGTATGTACTCCAATCAGGACTACCATCAAGGTTGAATTTAGCTAAAAATCCATCTAAAATTCCTCCAAAATTCTCCTGGTGAGAATTAATTGTAGCAATTCCGGTTTCAGATGCAGTTTGACCAGCTATGTATAGATTTAAATTTTGATTAATAACGATTTTATTTCCATAATCGTTATCAATTCCACCGAAATATCTACCCCATTGCCTTACGCCGTTTGAATTAAATTTTACAATGAATGCATCTTGTGAAGCAAAATAAGAATTTAGGGTGGAAATATCATTACTTGAATAAGTATTTCCAATCAGATATATATTATTAGATAAATCACAGGAAACGCTATTAATTCTATCATCAAGATTTCCGCCATAGTAAGTTGCCCAAATTCTATTCCCGTTTTCATCAAATTTTGCTAAAAATCCATCGTTATTGTCATTGTAATTTGGTTGATGAGAAAGTGGAGTTGAAATATTATTTGTTGATGAAGTACTACCAGCAATAATAAAGTTATATTCCTGGTCAAATGCAATAGATAAAATTTCGTCAGAGCCAGAGCCACCATAGTAAGAAGCGAAGTTTAGAGTACCATCAGAATTAAGTTTTACAAAAAAACCATCGAATGTGCCTCCACCGTAAATTGATTGAAATACCCCACTAGGAGACGCGATTCCAGACGTGCTGCCTGTTCTTCCAGAAAAGAGTATATTTTGTTGGTTATCAACTATGATTCCATCAGCTAATTCATCATTTGGGCCACCGTAATATGTAGCCCAAATCCGTTCTCCTTCCGGATTGAACTTGGCAACGAACAAATCCCAATTACCGGATAAATTTAACTGATATGCACCGGGAGTGGAAATCACTCCAGCTTCTGTAGAAGATGTTCTTCCTAATAAATATATGTTATTATCGCCATCAACAAAAGTAGAATTGCAATTATCTGCACCAGTTCCACCGTAGTAAGACCCAAGCAAACGAACAATCGGGTCTATAACTAATATATTTGAAGAAATATATTCTTCTAAATAAATTGTAATTTGCCCATTTTTAATACAATATTGAGATTTTACAGGAACTTTTTTATTATTAATTATTTGATAACTTACTGGCTTTCCTTTAATTACTTTTGAAAATTGATTTTCGATTTGCAAATTTCCTTTTTCATCAATTTTGTAGTTTTCAATGCCTTCTAATTTTAATTTAATATCCGCCGGATTTGCTCCGGGATTTAATATAAAATCATATTCTAAATCGCCATTTTTATCATATACAATTAAATCAATATCTTTATAAATATTTTGATATTCTATTTGATTGAATGTGGGTGTTTTAGTTAATTCATTTTCATCGGAAAGGTTATAAAAGTTTAGATATGAATTTTTCTTATTTGAGCCAACAATTTTTACATTTGGATTTGCATTTTCAAAAATCATATCAATTCTTATTATTTCAAGCGAATTTGAATTTTCTTTTTTATTTTTAAAAATAAATGCAAACCTATCCTGATAAAAGAGAATTGTTTGCTTTGAGGATTTAGTATAGAATGATGGAAGGAAATTTAAATTATTATCTAAAAATTTCAACTGTCCATGATAAGGAATAAATTCATTATTCTGTACATCATTTATATTGATATATTCTGCATTGTTTGCTGAAAATAAAGTATTTGAAGCAGCAAGCAAAAATGCTAAACAGCATTTTATCAAAAAATACAACCTGTTCTTCATAATTTGCTCGTTTTTTAATTAAACAAATTCTTTTATAATTGTTAATTGTTAATTGTTAATTGTTAATTATTAATTATTAATTATTAATTATTAATTATTTTTAGTTTTAAGTATTGCTCTTTTACTTTTTGCTAAAATAAATTCCACTTAACTATAAACTATAAACTATAAACCATAAACCAATAACAATTAACAATTAACCATTATCAACTGCTCTTTGCTGCCTTGATTGAGCAATCGAAATTGCAGAAAGAAGTGCGTTATATGTGCTTAATTCATTTGCTAAATTTTTCCCTGCAATAGCAAATCCAGTACCATGGTCTGGTGAACAACGCACAATAGGAAGCCCGGCAGAAAAATTAACTCCATTACCATTAGATAAAAGTTTTAAAGGAATTAGTCCCTGGTCGTGATACATAGCAAGTATTCCATCGTATTTTTTATATTCCTCAAAACCAAAGAAACCATCTGACGAAAAAGGTCCTTCGGCTTGAATACCTTGTTTTTTGCAATGCTCAATTGCTGGTTTTATTATTTCTTCCTCTTCAATTCCCAAAGAACGATTCTCGCCTGCGTGCGGATTTAATCCAAGCACAGCAATCTTACTTTTATCAATACAAAAATCAAGCCACAAACTATGATTGAAGATTTCTATGATTTCTATTAACTTAGCTTGTGTGATATTTTTAGATACCTGTTCCAGCGGAATATGTATTGTTGCAAGTGCAACTCTTATGTTGTCTAAAAATAAGAGCATTAATGGTTTTTGAACTCCACAGATATTTGCAAAAAATTCCGTTTGTCCGGGAAACTTCCAGCCAACAGAATATAAGACGTTTTTAGAAACAGAAAGAGTAACTATTGCGTCGAATCGACCAGCTAAAGTTTCTGCTGCAGCATATTTTAAAGAAGCAATTGCAAGCCGCCCTGCATCTTTTGATTCCTTGCCTAATTCTACTTCTGCATATTTTTCACAATCAATAATTTCGCAAGTTATGTTGTTTATATGTATTTTGCTTTGATTTATTTCGTTAAACCGGTTATCATTAAAAAAATTAAAAGCACATTTTTTGGCATAATTATAAATCGTGTTTTTATTTCCTGCAATAAAGAACTTGACATTTTTAAAATTTGTTTCTTTTGAAATTTTCTTTAATGCTTTAAAGAAACATTCTAATCCAATTCCATTGCAATCACCGACAGTAAAAATTATATTCATTTTTCTCAGACTTTTTATTTCTCAATAAAAACTACAAAGAATCAATTTACAAAAAAAAATCATAAAGTTAAAACAATTATCATAATTTCAGACCTTCAGTCCTTACTTAATATTTAATTTCACAGTTTGTCATTCTGAACCCCCTTAGAAAAATGAGAATTTTTTTTTTAAATGGAAATGACATCTTTAAGCTTGTCTTTGTCATTCCGAAACGAAAGAAGATTTTATACTTTCGTAAAATTTCTTAACTTTTCGAAAGTTTAAAGATGTCATCTCCATTTTAATAAAGGTCTTACTTCATTTTGGGGGTTGCCAATGACATCTTTTCTCTGTCATACTATCAACAAGTTGATAGCATGACTTATCTCTTGTCATGCTATCAGC
>DAIOVK010000343.1:0-4102 GCA_036759045.1 Kapaibacterium sp. (SeqCode)
AATGAAACACAGAACAGCACTAAGAAATCCCCCTACCCCCCTTTTTCAAAGGGGGGAATTAAAAAGAAAATTCTTCTCCCCCCTTTGAAAAAGGGGGGTAGGGGGGATTTTGATTTTCTATTTTCATAAGTCCTTATGTCATTTCCATTTAAAATAAAAGTTTACCAATGACATCTTTATGTTTGTCTGTCATTCTGAACGAAGTGAAGAATCCAGAGAGTAGTGGTTAAAAAAATTTTCTGGATTCTTCGCTGCGCTTCAGAATGACAGGGTAAACTTATGTCATTTCCATTTAAAATAAAAGTCTTCTTTTATCAGGGGGTTACCAATGACATCTTTTTTACGAAAACGATGAAATACAGAACAGCACTAAGAAATCCCCCCTACCCCCCTTTTTCAAAGGGGGGAATTAAAAAGAAAATTCTTCTCCCCCCCCTTTGAAAAAGGGGGGTAGGGGGGATTTTGACTTTCTATTTTTCATAAGTCCTTATGTCATCTCCATTTAAATAAAGGACTTTCTTTATATTTAATAATTTTCATAATAGCTATAGAAATTTTTTAATTTTAAATCTAAAAATCTAAGCCCAGCGAAAACATATATTGCGGTATTGACCAGGTATGATAAAGGTTTTCCCATGCAATATCCAATTTTACTGGCATACCTAACAAAATTGTTCTTATACCAACGCCAGTACTCATTAAAAGATTATTAGGAACAACTTTGCCATTATCATCAATTTTTGTAGATTTAAAATCTGCGAAATTACCCGACCAAGCGCCTCCCATATCGAAAAAGAAAGCTCCGAGTATGTGTTGGAATAATATAGGAACGGGACCAGCAACCAAAGCTCTGAAAAGAGGAAAACGCAATTCAAAATTTGTTAAAAAGAATTTTGTACCAGAAATCTCGTTAACCATTGTACCACGTAAGGGCATAATAAATTCTGATAATGCATAGTCTTCTGGATTTTCAAAAGGCAGCTCACTATTGCGGAAAGTACGATTAATCCAATTTTCTGTGCCACCGAGATAGTAAAGATGTGGATTTGGTCCTACGCTAACACCAGCTGAGAAACGGGCAGCAAAACTAAGAAAATCATTGAAAAAAATATATCTTCTGTAATCTGTTTTAAAAGACATAAAGCCAAGACTTGAAGAACCAAATTTAGGGGTGCCTTTCATACCGATATAATAACGTGTCCCATTAACAGGTCCAAAAGAATAACCGTAAAGTACGTCGTCATAAACAAATTTAGCTTCTGGTATCATTAAAAATTTTGAAGGATATGAGTTGTTCGGATGGGTTAAATTATCTTTTGAAGAATTAAGGAAATTTATACCCCACTCCAATCTTTCAAAGTGGCTAAAAGGATAGGAGGCAGTAACATTCAAGCCGTAAAGCCGGAACCTGAACAAATCATCACTGCTTGTATTATTGGCATTATAAACTGTTTTATAAAAAAATGCCGGATTATGATAAATCCCAACCTGATAGTCAATTAACTCCGGAAGGTAAGTATAAGCTGCATAAAAACTGCTATTTTTCAAATCATAGAGTAAATTTGCCTGAATGTAAATTTGGTGGTCCCCCATTATATCGGTAAATAATGCCTGGGTTACACCCTGGAAACCATATAAAGTGCTGTAGCCCGGATTACCAAGAACAGCGTCCAGACCAAACTTTACTTTATAGTCTTTAGGAACAAAACTATAATCTTCTTCTGCAGTTTCTTCATCTTGATTAACTCTTTGCTGAACATCTGAATTTGGTTTTATCACCTGTTGTCTGTTTAACTCAATTTCAAAGTTACCATAGCCGACTAATTCATTTCTTTTAGAAGTTGAATCACTTTTAGCTATATTGTCTATATTATTAAGAAGTTTTTTTCGCTCATAGTATTTTTCTCTTAGTTTTGTCAAAGGCAAGGTATCTGACTGCAATCGCAAGTCAAAAGGATTTTTAATAAGAAAAATATCGTATCCGCCGTTCATTAAAGTAGAAAAAACGAGTTTAGTGCCATCGTTTGAAATAGAAATTTGTGAAATTCCTGTTAACGAATTTGTTTTGGGATAAACTTTGTTAGTTGTTAAATTCAGTTCGTAAATATTTCCAATTCCATTATCATCTGAAACGTATAGTATCTTTGTTCCATCAGAAGAAATTGCCAATGAAGACTTAAAAAATTCTGAATTTTTTGTAATTCTTTTTATTTCTAATGTTTTTATATTTATAGAATAAATATCGGTTTGGCTGACATCATATTTCCACATTTTCTGTGAAGTTGTCCTTCTTTCTTTATCAAGATTATCTCCTCTGTCTGAAATAAAGTAGATTAAATCAGGATTTGGTCCCCAAACTGGATTTGAATCTGAAAACAAGTCCTCGGTAAGATTAGAAAGTTTTTTTGAATTTAAATTGTAGAGATAAATATCACTTTTTTCGAGAACAGTCGCAACAAAAGAAAGATATTCACCATTTCGGCTCCATGCAACAGAAGTAAGTGAATTCATTTTTATGTCAAGTTTTTCATAATTGCCATCTTTTGCATCAACAATAAAGATAGCGTCGTTGCCTCCGGCTTTAGCTGAAATAGCGAGTTTCGTTCCGTCCGGATTCCATGAGATACCCGGAGTAAGCAGGTTTAAATCTTCAAAATCTTGCATACGATAGCTGCTAATTATTTTCCTTACTTCTTTCTTTTCATTTAAGTCAAGAATAAAAACTGAAAAAATATTATCTCTGTCAGAAATAAAAGCAATTTTGCTTCCATCTGGTGAAATAGATGGAGAAGTATTGTAAAAGTTCCTCTCTTTTGAAATATCTGTAATTCTTTCAGCATAATCGTCTGCATCAGTAAATTTTTCAATATCAGGCCAGTAGTATTTTTTCATATCCTTTTTCCATTCTTTCGAAAATTCTTTTAAATCCAATTTAAAAGAACTTTTAAAAGCTGCATCTAAATTCCCGAAGACCCTAATTCTATTAACCAAATCACCGACCATTCGCTCTCCATATTTTTCAGCTACATACCAGTAAAAAGTCTGTCCACCACGATAAGCCAAAAATCCGTCAAAATACTCTAAATCAATCATTCCTTCGCTAAGCGAAACATCTCGCATATACATATCAGTCTGAGTATCTAATCCGCCGATGCTTTCATATTCAGCAAGTCCTTCGTTCATCCAAATCGGGAACTGAATGTTTCTACCAGTATAAAGCGAAGTTTGGAATGTTCCGCCATAAAGCATTTCGTTTAAAACAGCATGAACGAGTTCGTGATGGATTACATGCCTTAGTTGAGCATAATCACCTTGAAAAGGAACTACAACACGATTTTTCAGAGATTCTGTAAATCCGCCAATTCCTTCCGACATAAAAGCATCTACAACGTTGGTCTGTTCAAATTCATTATGGCTGTTATAGACAATTAAAGCATTTCTTTTTTGAACTTTGAAATTCAATGTATTTTCTATTGATTTCAAAGATTTTTCAGCTTCTACTGCAGTAAATTCAGCCAGATATTGGGCATCATTGTGGAAATAAATATCGAAGTGCTTTGTTTCTAAATATTTCCAGCTAAAATTCTGGTACTGAACTTTATTTTTGCCAAACTGGCCAAAAATCTTGCCCGGGATTATTAATGATACTATTATTATCAGAAAGAAAAATTTAGTTATTTTCATTGACTTAACCTATTTATTTTTCGTTAATGACGTTTAACGTAAAACAAAATTGATTTAAAATAGTTACACTTTATATTATTATCTCTTTTATCTTTTAAATATAAAAAAAAGTTTGAAAAATCTATTTATTTTAATTATATTGAATTCAGATATAAAAAGAAATAAAGAACACACCCCTTTGTCAGCTCTCAAGAGGGGAATAAGAAATGTGGATTCAAAGAAAGTATCAGACCTATACCTCTCAAGTTAACGATTATACAAAAGTCTTAACTTTTATAGTAGGTAGTAGAAATAATTTTAATGTCTTTGATATTTATTCCGTAGGAATTATATATTTGTAACAAAAATAATCCTTGACTGTGCTTATCCCGTAGGGATTATATATAAAAAAGCTATTAAATATTTAATTCCTACGGAA
>DAIOVK010000344.1:0-4100 GCA_036759045.1 Kapaibacterium sp. (SeqCode)
GACTTGTGAGATTCCTCACTTCGTTTCGGAATGACAGGGTAAACTGATGTCATCTACATTTAAATGAAGCACTTGCTTTATCTGGGGGTTCAAAATGACTGGTTATATTGATTTTGTTTTTGCCGGTTTGGTATAAAATACTAATAACTAATGACCGAAAGCTGATAGCTGATAGCCGATAGCCGAATTAAAGGAACAATAGCTCTGAAATGAAACAATTAATTTCTATAGCTTAATTCATCAAGTTCGACTATTTCAAGTGGATTTTCTTTTGATAGGAAAAGGATAGAAGCAGCTATGGATTCAAGGGAATCGTTGCTAAAAGTAAGAATAGTATTGCTTTCTATTTGTTCAGGTGGAATTTGACTATTAAAAATCAAGCTAATAGTAGGTTTGTTTTGGGAAAGTGGTTTTATTATATTATTAAAAGTAGCAATTAAATCATCTAAGTTATCATTAGGATTTGGGTTATGAAGGAAAAGAAAAATAAAGACATCGGCATTTAAAGTAGCATTACAAAGAGAAAGAATATCATCTTGTCCGATTTTTTTGTCAATGAAACCAAAATCGCAGTTATTTAAAACAGCTTCTGCTAAATAAGTAAAGAACTGAGCTCCTTTTTCAAAGCTGAAATTATCTATAAAAGCAAAACCAGCTAAATTCAAATCCTCATTAATTGGTAGAATATGATTATCACCAAAAATTTTCACCTGATTTAGTATATTTTTTAATGCGTTATGATTATTCATTCTTATATTTTTTATTGTTCTGAAATTTCTTTGTTAATTTCTTTTAAAAGTCGGTCAGCTTCACTCCTTAAATGATGTTCGTTCGGAGATAAATTAAGAAAACGTTCTAAAAAAGTTATTGCATCTTTGTAATTCTTTTCTATTCTATGTATGATTCCTATTCCATAAATAGCTCTTAAATCGTCAGGATTTTCTTCTAATACTTTATTGTAACTATTTATTGCATTACTATAATTATCATTATAATAATAAATCAACCCCTGAAGATAGTAATATTCTGCATTATTTGGAGATAGCTTTATTGCAGAATTAAGATGTGTTATTGCATCATTATAGTAACCTAAATAACATTCAGATAAAGCAGAGCTATAATAATAATCAGGTACATCTTTATTTAATTCAATAGCTTTTTTAAAGTCTGCAACAGCTTTTTTATAATCTTTAATTTCAGAATAACATAGCCCTCGATTGTAATATACATCACTGTTGGTTGTTAAAAACTCAAGAGTATTATTAAATTGCTCAATGGCTAATAAATAGTCTTTTTTATTCATAGCATCTAAAGCTGATTGGTAAACTCCCTGAGTTTGTGCAATAACTGAAGAAAATGATAACAATATTATTATAAAAATTAAGTGAAATTTTTGCATAAATAAATTTATTAAATTTTTATAAAAAGGAAACATAACATCAATATTTCCGTTTAATTGTATAACGATTATATTTAATTATAATTGCTAACTATATTAATAAAAAAATATTTTTAATATGGTTCTTTGTTAGTTGAGAAATATTTCTTATCTTTAAATTATATAGAAAGTTATGTTTAAAAATTTTAAAAATAATATGAAAAAACTACAATTAATTCAACTTATTATATTATCAATAATATTAATAATACCAGCAAAAGCAAGCGATATGAAAGAAGAAAACCCATTTTATCAGGAGTACCAGACTCCATATCACGTACCTCCATTTGAGAAAATAAAAATTGAACATTACGTTCCAGCATTTAAAGAAGGAATGTCTCGGCAAAAAGCAGAAATCGACTTTTTAGTTAATAAAAAAGAAGCCCCAAGTTTCAGCAATACAATAGAAGCATTGGAATATAGCGGGGAACTTCTGAACAAAGTTTCTGAAGTGTTTTACAATATGAATTCAGCAAACACAAACCCGGAAATTCAAGCTATTGCTAAAGAAATTGCTCCGATGCTTTCTAAGCATAGCGACGATATTATGCTAAATACTCTCCTTTTTGCCCGGGTTAAAGAAGTATATAATCAAAAAGACAAATTAAAATTGAATACCGAGCAATCAAGATTACTTGAAGAAACTTATAAAAATTTCATTCGCTCCGGAGCTAATTTAGCACCAAAACAACAGGAAGAACTTCGAAAAATCAATCAGGAATTATCAGTTTTAACTTTAAAATTCGGTGAGAATACTTTAGCCGAAACTAACAAGTTCAAATTAGTTTTACGTTCAGATGAAGAACTTGCCGGACTTCCAACTGGTATTATTGAAGGTGCCAAACAAGCAGCAAAGGAAAGTGGGGAAGAGGGGTATTTATTCACTTTACACAATCCAAGCGTTATGCCTTTCCTGCAATATTCAATGGTTCGCGATAACCGTGAAAAAATGTTTATAGCATATTCTTCAAGAGGCAACAATAATGATGGATTAGATAATAAAGACATAATAAACAAAATTGTGAATCTTAGGTTAAAAAAAGCAAATTTGCTCGGATACTCAAGTCATTCAGATTTTGTTCTTGAAGAAAGTATGGCAAAAAAACCATTAAATGTATATAAATTATTGAACGAACTTTGGGGCGCTGCTCTGCCGGTTACTCAACAGGAATTAGCTGAATTAAATGACATTGCTTCTCGAGATAATATTGTTGATTTTAAAACTTATGACTGGAGATTTTATGCTGAAAGATTGAGAAAAGAAAAATACAATCTTGATGAAGAAGAGCTTAGACCTTATTTTGAACTAAATAACGTAAAAGATGGAATTTTTTATTTATCAAATAAGCTTTACGGATTAAGCTTCGTTGAGCGTAAAGATATTCCAAAATATCATAATGATGTTGTAGTTTATGAAGTGCTAGACCAAGACAAATCACACTTAGGCGTTCTGTATATGGATTTCTTTCCAAGAGAAAGTAAACGCGGTGGTGCCTGGATGAGCGATTTCAGGGCTCAATACATTAAAGAAGGAAAAATGATAAATCCCGTTATTTCTATTGTAGGCAATTTTTCTAAGCCAACTCCTGATATGCCAGCTCTGCTTACTTTCGATGAAGTTTCGACTTTCTTTCATGAATTCGGGCATGCACTTCACGGCTTACTTTCTAAATGTACTTATCGCAGTTTGTCCGGAACTAATGTCCCAAGAGACTTCGTGGAACTGCCTTCTCAAATTATGGAAAATTGGGCTGCCGAACCAGAAATGCTCAAAGTGTATGCCAAGCATTATAATACCAAGCAAATTATTCCAGATGAACTGGTCAAAAAAATTATTGAAAGTCAGCATTTTAATCAGGGCTTTGCAACTACTGAATACCTTGCTGCTTCTTTCTTGGATATGGCTTACCATACTTTAAGCAAGCCGCAGGAAATTAATATAGAAGCTTTTGAAAAGAAAATTTTAGATAGCTTAGGACTTATTCCCCAAATTATTTCACGCTATCGTAGCACTTATTTCAATCATATTTTCAGTGGCGGTTATTCTTCCGGATATTACAGCTATATCTGGTCTGAAGTGCTTGATTCTGATGCTTTCCAGGCATTTAAAGAAAAAGGAATTTTCGATAAACAAACCTCAGAATCATTTAGAAAGAATATTTTAGAAAAAGGATTTACAGACGACCCAATGCAGCTTTATAAAAACTTTAGAGGAAAAGAACCCAGCATTGAGCCACTACTTATCAAACGCGGATTACTATAATTTTTACTTAAAGATTTGAATTATAACTCGTTAATCCTCGTAGTTCTTTATTCCTCAATAAATATAGTACTGAAATTAAAAATATAATAAAAACTAAATGCAAATACATAACTCCCAAATAAATTTGGGAGTTATTATAATATTAGATTATTCCATAATTTATTATGGAGATTTAACTGCGCAATTATTCTTTACGAGGCAAATCTCACAACTGCAATATTTTCGATATGGGGTAAAGAGTTCTGAAATTATCAATTATCAATTACAGGGACTAGTGTAATAATTCGTTAAAAGACTTACTATCTTGTGTCATTCCGAACCCCCTGATAAAAGAAGACTTTTATTTTAAACTCTAACTCTCCCAAATTTACGTAATACTTTATTTAATTTTTTAATAAA
>DAIOVK010000345.1:0-4083 GCA_036759045.1 Kapaibacterium sp. (SeqCode)
TTTCTTAGTGCTGTTCTGTATTTCATCGTTTTAGTAAAAAAGATGTCATTGGTAAACGATGAGAAGAATCCAGAAAAATTTCTTTTAACCAATGTCATCTCCATTTCAATAAAGGTCTTCCTTTATTTGGGGGTTTAGATTGACAAGGAAATGAATATTTAAATCCCATTAAATATAACTAAATAAAATATATTGTAAATAAATATGAATAAAAAAGATTTAATCAATAAATAAGGAGTTCTTATGAAAATTGGTTTCAAGCTATGGTTGGTTTTTGGAATTATATCAATTCTAATTGCTGTGCAAGTATTAATAACTAATAATTTAATAAAGGTTATTGAGGAAAATACTAAAGATGTGGTTACAGACCAGCTGCCACAAATTGAGCTTACTCAGGGGATTATCGGTAATGTTAATCTCCAGGCAAGAAGTATTCGAAATATTATGCTGGCTCAGGTAATAAGCGATAATGATGTAATAAATCAAGAAAAACAAAGGTTGGAAAAATCTCATGCATCAGTTGATTCATTAAAAGAAATTCTCACTTCTTTGCTAACGACCCCCAAAAGTATTGGGATGCTAAACAGGATTAAAGATGCTGATAAAGCATATAGAGAAGCTTTTCAAAAATCTTATGATTTTTACAAAGCTGGTGATTTAAAAGGGTCAATTTTATTTCTTTTCAATGAAATTAGGAATAAACAAACTGAATTTCTTGATGCAACTAACGTTTTAAATGATAGATTTAACAACTCAGCAAAAAAAGAAAGTCAGGCGGCTTATGATGCAGCCGAAGAAACGCTCAATATGTCTCTAATCATAGGAATCATTATAATAGTTATTTCGCTGGGTTCTGCTTATATAGTTATCCGAAGTATTACCCGTCCGATCAACGAATGTGTAGATGCTGCAAATAAACTCTCTGATGGCAATACTAATGTTATTTTTAAAACGAATAGCAAAGGTGAAACAGGAAAGTTAGTCGAAGCTATGTCTAAAATGGCTGCTAATATTTCTTCAATGGTTAGTGATGCAAATAAACTTGGAGAAGCAACAGTTGCAGGTAAATTAGATGTGAGAGCAGATGCTACTAATTATAAAGGTGATTATAACAAACTAATCAGTGGATTTAATAATACTCTTGATTCCATTATAAAACCACTTAATTTGGCAGCAGAATATGTTGATAGAATAAGTAGTGGCGATATTCCACCAAAAATTACCGATGACTATAAAGGGGATTTCAATGAAATAAAAAATAATTTAAATCAGTGTATTGATTCATTAGATGGTTTAATTAAAGAAATGATTGATACTACTAAACTTCAAAGAGAAGGTGATATCGAAGCATTTGCAAATGTCGATAAATTTAAAGGAATATATAAAAATCTTATTTCCGGCTATAATGAAGCTATGGAAATCCATATAAATAATATTCTTGGAATACTAGATTTAATGAATGATTATTCTGCAGGTGATTTATCAAAAGAAATGCCAGTATTACCCGGAAAACAAATTATTGCAACAGAAAGAGTAAATAAACTAAGACAAAATGTTTTAAATCTTATAACAGATGCTAATTTGTTGTCAAAAGCTGCTGTAGAAGGAAAACTTGATGTAAGAGCTGATTCATCTAAGCATCAGGGTGATTTCAGGAAAATTGTCGATGGTATAAACAACACTTTAGATGCAATTATTCACCCGCTGAATATGGCTGCTGAATATGTCGATAGAATAAGCAAAGGCGATTTACCTCCAAAAATTATTGATGAATACAAAGGCGATTTCAATGAAATAAAGAATAATCTAAATCAATGCGTTGATGCTATTACTTTTATGGTCAATGACGTTTTAATGCTTTCCCAATCTTCAATAGCAGGTAAGTTTGAAGTTAGGGCAGATGTTGTAAAGCACAATGGTAATTTCAGAAAAATTATTGAAGGAATTAATGGAACTTTAGATACTATTATAGATAAAATTTTCTGGTACGAACAATTACTTGATTCAATACCCTGGCCCCTCTCTGTAACCGATTTAGATATGAACTGGACATTTATTAATAAAGCGACCGAAGGAGTTATTAATAAAAAGAGAAAAGATGTTGTAGGAATGCAATGCAATAATTGGGGAGCTGATATCTGCAATACTGAAAAATGCGGTGTCGCTGGTTTAAGAAAGGGGAAAGCAACTTCATTCTTTACCCAGCCCGGTCTCAATATGGACTTTAAAGTTGATACGCACTATATTACAAATGCAAAAGGCGAAAAGACCGGACACATCGAAATTGTTTCTGACGTTACAAAAGAATCCCGAATAGCAAAATTTACTGCGACTGAGATAGATAGGTTAGCAAAAAATCTGCAACTGATTGCTAACGGCGATTTAAATGTTGATTTAAATATCTTTCCTGCTGATGAATACACTAAAAATGAATTTGAGAATTTTTCTAAAATATTTGATAATTTAAAACTAGCTGTTGAAGCTATTCGGTTATTGGCTGATGACGCTTCAATGCTTGCTAAAGCAGCTGAAGACGGTGAATTGGAAAAACGGGCTGATGTTAATAAACACAGAGGAGACTTCCGCAAAGTAATTGAAGGTATTAACTCTACTTTAGCATTCATCGTGAAACCAGTTGTTGAAACAATTCAGGTTATGCAATCAATGGCTGATGGAGATTTAACAAAAAGAATAGAAAACGAATACAAAGGCGATAGCTTGGCATTAAAAAATGCTGTTAATGAAAGTATTGAATCTATGCATGAAATCTTACTCCAAGTTAGAACTACCGTCGAAGAAGTTAACAGAGGTGCATTACAGGTTTCTGATGCTAGCACAGCTCTTTCTCAGGGAGCAACAGAGCAGGCGGCTTCTCTCGAAGAAATTACAAGTTCTATGACGGAAATTGGTTCGCAAACAAAGTTAAATGCTGAAAACTCGAACCAGGCAAACAAACTTACATTAGATGCCCGTCAATCTGCGGAAAAAGGTAATACCGAAATGAACCAGCTTAATAATGCAATGCTTGAAATTAACGAATCAAGTAAAAATATTTCTAAAATTATTAAGGTTATTGATGAAATTGCTTTCCAAACCAATCTGCTTGCTTTAAATGCTGCCGTTGAAGCTGCCCGCGCAGGTCGGCACGGTAAAGGATTTGCTGTTGTTGCTGAAGAAGTTCGTAATCTTGCTGCCCGAAGTGCTACTGCTGCTAAAGAAACTTCTGAAATGATTGAAAACAGTATCAAAACTGTCGAAAAAGGGGCTGGACTTGCTACCAAAACAAGCGATGCACTTGAAGAAATAAAGAATAATTCAATTAAAGCTGCTGACATTGTCGGTGAAATTACTACTTTATCTAACGAACAAGCTCAGGGCATTGCCCAAATTAATGAGGGCTTAACCCAAATAGACAGAGTTACCCAGACAAACACTGCAAGTGCCGAAGAAAGTGCTTCTGCTGCTGAACAGCTTTCCGGACAAGCCGGTCAACTTATGCAAATGATTTCTCGCTTCAAATTAAAAAGTGGAATGAAATCTGATTATTCTTCTGATTTTGATAGCAAAAGCTACTCAACATCAAAAATGATTAAAGGTAATACATTCAAATCAAATTTACTCACAGAAAGTAAAGGTAGAGAAAGAATGAAGCCAGAAGAAATTATTAGCTTAGATGAAAGTAATTTTGGAAAGTATTAATTATTCTTTTTTAAAATAATAAAGCCAGTGTAGATTTACACTGGCTTTTTTTATGAGTTGCTAAAAATTATAATGTTATTCCGAATCACAAAATGAAGTAAGTGCTTTATTTAAATAGAGATGACATAAGGTTTAGAAGATTAGAAGGTTTAGGTAGTTTAGATTTTTAACTTTCGCAAAGGTCGGTGAAACAAGTGCGAAAGTAAAACAAGTCATACTATCAACAAGTTGATAGCATGACAGGCAAATGTAAAGATGTCATTGGTAAACGAAGTGAGGAATCTCAAACTCTATAGTAGCAATTACATGAGAGATTTCTCACTTCGTTGCCAATGACATCTTTTTTACTAAAACGATGAAATACAGAACAGCACTAAGAAATCC
>DAIOVK010000346.1:0-4082 GCA_036759045.1 Kapaibacterium sp. (SeqCode)
TCTTTTGTTAAATTGTCTAATTCATTAAAAAGATTGAGGATTTCGTCCGGGTCTTGTTCGCTTAAACGCAATGACATATCATGGTAGTTTTTAAATCCGAGTTCCTTTGCTACTTCATTACGCATTTTTACTAATTTAACTAAGTCCTGAGCAACTAAATTACCTATTTCCTTGTGAGCAAGCCAGGTTTTTTCCAATTTTTTTGAATCTTTACTTGTAATAAGAATACTTTCAATATCATTATCGGTAAGTTCTTTGCCATCAACTTTAGCACGGAAATTTTGGAAACGTTTGCCAATGTCAGTTGAAAGACGGGTAATTGCGTTCAATTTTGCTGTATCAATCTGGCAACCTAAGAAAGCGTTATAATCTAATGTTAACATTCTGCTTAAAGTAGAATCCAGAATTAAATTTGATTCCTTGTATTGCTTAAGTTTAGCAAAAACATCTTTGTTCGATAAATAGCTGTTTAATGCCATATCGGCTGTTTCAGATGCAGAAAAATCTTCATCTTTTCCGCTATTGTATGCTGTCCAGGCAGCAAGCGAAGAATTTTTATACAGCACATTAAGAGTATCTTCAACTACTTTTATATAAGTTGAGAATTCTGCTTCCATCTTCTTAATCTCCTCCTGATTATTTGTTTCTTTGGGCTCTTGTTTGCCACAGGAACTTAATAAGACGATTAATGAAAAAAATATTGATAGTGAGAAACTTAGTTTTTGGCTTTTCATTTTTTTGCCTTTATTATATTTAACATATTTACTTATATCCTATTGCAAAATTAATAAAAAAATAGTCTTTCTTTAAAAAAGAATTTTTTGAATTTTTTTATTATCAAATAAGTTTACTGAATCTTCTACTAATGATTATTCGTTATCGGCTATTTGTTCATTTTGTAATTAATAAATGACTAAAAAGCAAGATTGATTCAGGCAAACGCCAGAATGATGAGCATAAAAGTCATTTGTAACATACCTAAAATATTTTATTTTCTAACCTTTCCATAAAAAATAAAATTAAATTTTCTTTACGAAAATATCTGTTAATTGTTACAATAAATTTATATTTTTTAAGAAATTAGCTTTTTGAAGTCATATAAGCAACAAGTTGTTCTCATTATAAAAGAAAAGATGTCCAACACTTTCCCAAGTGTTGGACATCTACTAAGAAGAATGCACCCGTAGGGACACAGCATGCTGTGCCTCTACAAAAATCAACATATCATCCGTAGAGACTGGTCTCAGACCTGTCTCTACAAAACAATTTAACAAAAAATAGCAACGTAGTTGCGTAATCGTAATAGAAATGAAAAAACGCACACGAAAAAAATCTCGTAGAGATGGTATCACTCCTACGGAGTTCATCCGTTCATTGTTTTGCATTGATATTACGATAACACATCTACGATGTTTTTTCCTTTATCAAATTTAATTTTTGGAAAAAACTATCCCGTCAGGGATTGTATTTTTGCAAACACATATAATATAATCCCTGGCGGGATAAATCGGTTTCGTCGTTTGATATTTCTACAATAATAAAATCCCTGGCGGGATAAAAGAAAAAGAATAGTGATAAAACCTTCCGAAGGTTTCTTAACCTTTAGAAGGTTGAGAGAAAAAAAACTATCCCGCCAATGATTGAATTATGACAACACATAATATAAAACGAAAAAGATGTCCAACACTTTCCCAAGTGTTGGACATCTACCAAGAAGAATGAATCCGTAGAGCCACAGCATGCTGTGTCTCTACATTTTTTTTCTCAGTTCTTCCTTATTTCTTTTCTTAATCATCTTCATCAAACATATCACAAAAATCACAGTTTAAAATCAGGCATATACAGCATTTGGATTTTCTGGCATAATCGAAATACGGTATCCATAATCCATAAGAATATCCGTTTCTAATTCAGCAGAATATTCCATTAGTTTTATTTCTTTGTCTTCGTCCATATCCGCAATTACATTAATCCATATATGCTCTGGGTCATCCGGAGATACTTCTAAATCTTTATAAACGATTTCAGGATATTTTTCTTTGACTTGGCGAAATAAATCATCAATAAGTTGTTTTTGTTTATAATTAATTCTCATATAATCACCTTTAAAATTACATCAATAAAATTCTTTGATTTTTCAATTTGTTCTTTTGAAATTTTCTTGGATACCCCATTTTTGTAGTCAGCAATATTTCTAACGTTTTGCAAATCACTTAAATATCTTTTGAATTCAGCAGGAATTATTTTTCTCTTATTTATAAACATATCATTAAATAATGATTGCACACTTCTGTGGTCAATATTTGGTTTTATGCTTTTCGAATATAGTGCTGCAATTGCTGAGTGGAATGCAGCATAATAAGCACGATTTGCAGAAGCATTGTATTTACCATTTTCAAATAGTAATTCTGCTGCTTCCAAATTCTCAATAGCTCTGTTTTTAAAAGATTCCTTCATTTGTAGATTTGATTTTTTTTAAAAATTATAAGTATTGCAAGTAAGACCACGCTTACATTTTTATTTTATTTCACTATATTTAAAAAGTTTTTCCTTTCAAATTTGTTTTCTCAATAATTTAATTTAATTATTTTTAAATTACAAAGCAAATTTATTTTTTTTGATATTCCATATTTAAGAAAATATGGAATATCTTCTTTATACTTAGCCACTATCTTTAGATAGTGGAGAAAAAAAAATATAACTCCCCAAAACCTTTTCCACGAGCTAAAGCTCGTGGCTATTCATTTTTTTCAAATCCTTTAGGATTGTTATCTTGATAGCAAAGCAAAAACAAAGAACGAATGAACTCCGTAGGAGTGTTCTCATCTCTACGAGATTCTTATTGTGTGCTTGGTTTTCATTTCTATTACGATAGCGCAACTACGTTGCTATTTTTTATTATCATACCATCAGCAAGTTGTTCGTATGACTTTCCTACTCTTTCCCAAGTTACACTTAGGAAGTTGCTAAAGAAATAGCTTTTTTAGAAATAAATATTTTTTCTTCGTAACTTATTTTTAATTAATTTGTTGTTGAAAATATAAATATATTAATTCTGGAGAAGAGATGAAAAAATTATACTTTTTTATTATTCTGCTAATGTTGGGATTTTCTAATTTAGATGCCCAAATCGAAGATAGCAAAGGAAAAGATTTCTGGTTAACATACCCTCCAAATTTTCACAGGTACAAATTTGATAATGATGAAAGGAGAAAATACGGAGATTCATTGTATCTTTTCATTGTTGCAGATGTTCCCACTAATGGCTCAATCGTTTATTATGATAGCACAGGGAGAGAATATACCCATAATTTTTCAATCACCAATCCAGCAGAAGTATATACTTTCAAAGTATCATTTTTTAATTTTGAATTAGTTGGTTTTAACGATTCAGGAAAGCCATTTAAACGTAATCAATGTGAACGGGTTGCGAAGCAAGCTTTTCATATAACAAGCGATAACGAAATTATAGTTTATGGACATAGCCAGGCGGTAACTACAAGTGATGCATTAATGGTTTTTCCTACTGATATATTAGGAAGCGATTATTTAATTATGTCTTATTACGGCGATGTTGAAATGGACGATGATTATAGCGGAAATAAACTAAAAACGCCATCACAATTCGCTGTAGTTGCTACTGAAGACAACACACTTGTAAAAATAAATCCAACAGTTCCAACTTATGCAAACGGCTATGGCTTGCAGGAAATTACTTTAAACAAAGGTGAGGTTTATTTAGTGCAGGCAACTGTTACTGGTGGAATTAACGAATCTGATTTAACAGGCACTTCGGTTCAATCATCTAAGCCAGTCGCTGTTTTTGCCGGGCATCAAAAAGCAACAGTTCCTTTAAGAGTTGGAAATAATAATCCTTCGAGAGATTTCCTTATATCTCAAATGCCACCTGTTAGAACTTGGGGAAAAAATTCATTTTTAACTCAATTTGTATCACCTTCCGGTATTACAAATTTAGGAACTGATTTATACAGAATATTAGCAGCTTATGATTCAACTGAAGTTTTTATTAATGGACTGAAGACTGTTACCCTTGATAAAGGTGGCTTTTACGAAGGACCTTT
>DAIOVK010000347.1:0-4063 GCA_036759045.1 Kapaibacterium sp. (SeqCode)
ATTGACTTGTAAAGTTCAATAATAGCTTTTGAAAGATTTTGCCAGTTATATTTTTTCTTATAATTAGTTATATTTTTACTAAATTCAGTGTATAAATTATTTTCAAAATACATTTTAATTTTTTCTTTAATTAAGTCAGAATCTGGTTTTTCGACAATAAGTCCAGTTGAGTAAGGAGCAAGCATTTCTTTTAATCCACCGACATCAGTAGCAATAACAGGTAAATCGTAATGATAGGAAATTCCAACAATCCCACTTTGTGTTCCGCTTTTATAAGGCAAAACAAGCACATCTGCTGCAGAAAAAATAGCAGGGACTTCTGCGTCTGAAATATATTTCACAATTTGAGTTACTTTGTTTTCTATATTTAATTCTTTAATTTGCTTTGAAATAGAACTGTATGTTCCATAGTCTTCCCCAGCAATAATAAGATGATAGCTCCCGTCAAGTTTTTTTAATGTATCAACCAGCAAATCCAACCCTTTGTATGAGCGTATAAAACCAAAGAACAGCAATACTTTTTTTTCATTAGAAATTCCAAGCTCCTTTCGGGCAGTTACCTTTTCTATTTTTTTGGGAAAATGGTCATAAAGAGGATGTGGAAAAAGTGAATATTTAGCATTATGTTTTACTGATAAAAGGTCATTTTTAACCTGTTCAGTCATAACGATGAAGCCATCTTGCTGCCTTACGTAAAAATTGATTAAAGCTCTGTCGAATGGCTTAGGTTCGTGTGGCAATATATTATCAACAATGCAGATATTTTTAACACCTTTTTTCTTCAGTGACTTTGCAACCATACCAAGCGAAGGAGCAAAAAAAGGCATCCAAAATTTCGAAATCAACAATTCCGGCTTAAAATCCAATATTTTTTTTGCAGTGGAATAATAAGATAGTGGATTAATTGTATCCAAGACAGCAGTTGAAGGGATAATATCAGCATTATCGCCTTTTTCAACGTATTGGGTTTTTCCGGGAAAAAGCAAATTTGGATACTGCCTTGAAAAAGTAAATGCTTTTATTTGATGTTCTTTCTCAAAAGCACGATACAAAGCAGCATTGAACTGTGCAATTCCTCCGCGAAGAGGATAAAACGAAGATAGATAAGCTATTTTCATAATTTTAAAGTTTAATTCCTAAGCTAAAATAAATGAGTGTTTCGCCCCAAACAACTGTTACCGGGTCTTTTAAAAAATTAAAACCTTTTCCTACAGAGAATTTTGCCGGACCAACAGGGGAGTCAATAGCAAGTGTTGCTCCTACACCGTGCTTTAAACTGCTCAATTTGATTGCTTCAAATTGCTTCCAAATTGAACCAAAATCATATCTGAAAGAAACATAAGTATCAAATAATATTGAAAATGGTAGTAATAACCTATATTCAAGAGAAGAAATGAAAATTTGACGACCTATGCCGTCATCTTCTTTGTATCCGAAGAAATTGTCCTGTCCGCCAAAAGTAAAAGACTCAGGTACAGGAAGAGTTTCATCGGCAAATCCAAATAAAACAGATGGCTTAATTATTTGCTTATTGAAAGAAAAAATATTACTGAAATAGAATTCTACTTTTGAAAATGCAATACTATTTGCAGCATTAAAAAGGTTAGTTTCTAATGAAAGGTTAATAATTCTGCCTTCATTAGGAAATTCCGATTTATCTTCAGTATCGAATATTGTCCCAATTTTAATAGTATTTACTGAATAAAATGCTGGTTTTGTCTCTAATCCATTTAAATCGAAAGACCTCTGCTTTTCTAATCTTAAATCAATTGAAAGAGTTCCTTTGCGTTCTATTTGAGTTCCAAAAGAAGCCCAGAAACCATATCTTTCGACTGAATATTCACCGTCCTGAAGGCGAATAAACTCATTTTTCCTTGTGTCGGGCTTAAAAATGTAATTATAAGATTTCTTTTGCTCATAATAAGATTTTATTGAAAAAGTAATCATTGAATTTAAAATTCTCGGCTGAATTACGGATAATGAAGCATATTGATTTCTTGAACCTGCAGAAAATCTTGCGTTAAATTTTGCACCATAATTAAAAATATTATTTTGTATGAAATCCAATCCGACCTGAGTATAGCGTTCATTATCCACTCTTGCACCCAAACTAATTGTTTGTTCTGGATTTTCTTTAACAAAGACGCTTACATCAACTCCATCATTTGTTTCTGATTTATTAACTTCAAATTCTACTTTTTCAAATAATCCGTTGTACATCAAATTATCCCAAGATGTTGCTATTTTTTGAGAATTAAGATAATCACCTTTTTCAAATTTTAAGTCACGTAAAATTAAAATATCTTTTGCTGATTTATTTCCACTAACTTTAATACTATGAACCTTTCCGTAATCAAGATGAATATTGAGAGAACTATCAAATTTGTTATAAAGAATTCTTTTTGTAGAAGCGAATGTAAAGCCACGTTTACGTAATTCTTTTAAAATAAATATATTTACTTCTTTTTCTGTAATCTTGTTAAAAGATTGATTAATAAACTTTTCGTTAAGTTCAACCTTTAATACATTTTCATATTCATTGTTTTCATCAAATATATTGATTTCTTTGATTATGTCATATCTTTTTAACACTATTTTTAATTCTGAATTTTCATTTTTTATAAATTGTATTGATTTATAGTAATTTATATTTTTTAAACTTAACAGATTGAGCAATAAGTCTTCAAAGCTATAATATTTATTTAATATCGAAATTGAATCTTCATTGAGCAATCCAATAAATTTTATTTGTGGAAAATAATTAAAAGTGCGTTTTAATTCTTCAAGGAATTTAAGGCAATGCTCTTTTTTCTTTAAATTTATCAGTTCATTTATTTCGTTTATTTTAATTTTTGTCGCAGTAGCTCCAAGTTCAATTAAAGTATCTAAATGAGCAAAATCAAGATTGCTCCGGTACTTTAAATCTGGTTCAATAATAACATCTGCTAAGCTTTTGGCTTGAGTAGAGAATTTTTCCATTTGAATTGAAACAACCTGGTCGGCAAGGTTCCATGGTTTATTTAGCTCTTCAATAGGCAACAGAGGCGAAATTGTATTTATAGTAAATATTAAATCCGGTTTAAATTCAAGTGCCTGTTCTGTCGGTATGTTTGCCATCAAACCGCCATCAACAAGCACCATAGAATCAAGCCAAACGGGAGAATATCGAAGGGGGACAGTGGCACTTGAGCGAATTGAGGTTACCAAATTTCCCTTAGATAATGAAATAGTTTTTCCTTGTGCTAAATCAGTTGCAACAGCTCTAAATGGATATTTAAGTGAATCAAAATCCGTTTGAAAATTATAGGCACTATTCCATACTAATTTCTGGATAAAGGAAAAAAGCTTTGTTCCAACAGAAATTGCCTCAGGTATTACAAAATTGAAATTATCAAATCTTAAGGTTAAAAGTGAACGGTCACTGACAATTTTTTGGTCAAGAAAAAGGTCGCTTCTGTTTTGGTCGCTTTTCAGTGAAAACAAGTCGCCCCAGTCAGTATGTTTTATTATAGAATCCAGTTCAAGAGGGGAGTATCCAATAGAAATTAATCCACCAACAATAGCGCCTATGCTTGTTCCAACAACATAATCGAAATGAATATCGTTATTGGCAAATTCATTTATAGCTCCTATTTGAGAAATCCCTCTTGCACCACCTCCGCTTAAAACTAAGGCAATTTTTGGCTTGCAATACTCAGCAGGATTTTCTATTGAAATGATTAAAGAATCCTTTGCTGAAATAGAAAAAGAGGAAGCAAAAAGAAATATTATAATAAAAAATTTGATAATTATTTTAAACATAAATAGCATTCCTAAGAAGCTTTGTAATTTTTATTAAATTTTGATAAAGCTGTTGGCTGTCGGCTGTTGGCTATCAGCTGTCGGCTATCGGCTGTCAGCTGTCAGCTATCAGTCATTAGTAATTAGTCGTTAGTCATTGGGCTTTAGTTTTTACTAATAACCTAATTACCTAATAACTCAATAACCTAATAACTCAATAACCCAATTACCCAATTACCCAATTACCCAATTACCCAATTACCCAATTACCCAATTACCCAAT
>DAIOVK010000348.1:0-4062 GCA_036759045.1 Kapaibacterium sp. (SeqCode)
TTTTTTGAAAACCTTAGTAGCAAATAAGCACCAAAAATTAATAAACCTTATTACTTTATTTTACATTTTCTTTCACACAAAAATTTGATAAGAATTATGTTATCTCCATTATAATGAAGCACTTGCTTCATTAGGGGGCTCGAAATGACAAAACTGCTAAATAAAAAGCTACGAGGAATATGAAGTTCTGGAGATGAGTTTTCCCGGTATATTTACAATTTCAGACCGGAACGGATTTTTCGGATTTTTTCCCGTGCATCATTTAAATAAATGGAGCGAGGAAAATTAGTTAGAATTTCAGTATAGTATTTTAAAGCATCATCATTATTGTTATCAGAATAGAAAGAATTTGCTAGTAATAGCATAGCAAAATCAATGTAGATAGAATCAGGGAATTTTTCAATAAGTTGTAAGTAATATGCTCTCGCCAGAATTTGATTGGAGCGGATTTGTTCAATTGCAGCAAGACGCAGTAAGGAAATCTCTGCCAAGCTTCCTTCATTTTGAGTATTTATAAGTTGCTTGTAAATATTTTCTGCTTCTTCGTAATTGAATTGTTTTTCAAAAAGCTCTGCTTTCCCGAATAAAATAAGCTCTTTTTCATAATCTTTATTATTTTCAAGAAGAATAATTTTTTGAAGGGCATCATTTGATATTGCAGATTTTAAATTGAGAGTAGCATTGCCGTAATGCGATTTTGCGGAATCAATATTACCTTCAAAAAAATAGACCTGTCCTAATTCATATTCAGCAAATTCAACTTCCTGCAGGGAATTTTTACTATAAGAATTAATAACATTTTGAAATATTTGCTTGGCATTAGTAAGTTTATTTTGAGAAACATAGATTTGTCCTAATAAAATATTAGCTGAAGCGGTTGTTTGTCCGCCGGCTAAATTATTAACAATTAAATTTAATTCTTTTATTGCTTCGTCCGGATTCTTTAAATATTCAAAATAAATAAGAGCCATTCTGTATCTGCTATCGAAGCCAATATTTGAATTAGAATAGTCTTCGGCAATTCCCCTGTATTGTTTTATTATATCGTTAAGAAATTCATTGGAAATATCTTTGCTGTTTCTAAGTTTAGCTTCAAGAGTTCTTGTGTATCCATACAAAGCATTTTGACGGTATGGATTTTTTTTCCCTAAATCAATAATATATGAAAATGCTTTGAGAGCAACTTCAAACTGCTCATCTGCTCTTGAATCTTCGGCAAAACGAAGTACTTCACGCCCATTTGATTTTTGCTGCTCATCAATACTTTTATATACATCGAATGCAGTGTTAAAATCGTCAATAGCGCGTAAGAACCAGGCATAAAGTTTAAGATAATTTAAAGATGTTCCGCTTGAGTTCTTCTTTTTTAATAAATCCGAGATTAATGAAATAGAGCTGTCGTTAGCCATTAAAGCTTGCAATCTCCCCTGAGTTTGAGGAAGATTATTTGTTTTTTCAAAATAATTGAGGATTTCTTTAGCTCCTTTGCTAAAATTTCCTGTTGCTATGTATAACTGACTTAGCTCATCAGCCAACAGCGAATTATCTTTTAAAGTAGAACGAGCTTCTTCAATAGTTGAAATTGCTTTGTCAAAAAGACGAAGAGAAATATGGGATTGTAATACGTAAGTATATGCATCAATAGAGTTTTGTCCAAATTCTAAAGTTGCATTCCACATTGTATTAGCATCTTTAGTATTTCCAAGTCGCCATAAAATTTCTGCCTTTAGTGAATATAGCTCTATTGATTTAGAAATTTCTAATCTTTTGTTAATATATGGAAGTAATTCAGAAAAGCGGTTTTGAGCTTTGAATGAACGGACAATGCCCTGAAAATATCTGTCAACCTTTGGATTTTGATTATAGAGTTCTTCATAAATACGTGATGAATTGTTATAGTCTCCACTTTTTTCATAAGATTCTGCTAATCTGAACCTTTCATCAGAGGCGCCCTGACAAAAAATCTTTCCTTGTAAAAAACACAACAATATAAATAAAAATACTATATTTTTCATTTTCATCGAATTATAAATTTATTTTTTTTATTGACGTTTTTAACAGGAAATATTGTTTTTTTTTACTGTATTAACAAGTAAAGCAGACTTTTTATTTGATTTGAAAATTGTCTAACTTATTGATATTATTGGATATGCGGTGGGCGAGAGACTCGAACTCCCACAGGGTTGCCCCCGGCGGTTTTCAAGACCGCTGCAATACCATTATGCGAGCCCACCAAAAAAATCTTTTCAAAATTACGGAAAAATTTCTTAATTTCAAAATTTATTTATTGAAAAGGAGCTAATATGTTTTCAATTGAAGAACAATATGCACTAATCTGTGGAAGTTCACAAGGAATCGGATTCGCCATTGCCAAGCAGTTTGCTCAGGCAGGAGCTGTCGTTACTCTACTAAGTAGAAATGAAAGTAAATTAGAAAACTCTCTTTCAGAATTGAAACGTATTAGCAATAAAGAGCATAGCTATATTGTTGCTGATATGGCTCATCCTTTGGAAACTAATGCCATTGTTGGTGATTTTATTAAAGAAAATCATCCTTTCGACATTTTAGTTAATAATACCGGAGGACCTGGGGTAGGAAAATTGATTGAGCAACCTTACGAAGTTCTAATTTCTGCTTACAATCAGCACATAATTTCAGCACAGCTTATTACTCAAACAGTATCCGAAAATATGATTAATTCACTATTCGGTCGAATTATTAATATTATTTCTGTCGGTATGAAACAACCTTTAATTAATAATGGTGTTTCCAATACAATCAGAGGTGCAATGGGAAGTTGGTCTAAATCTTTATCCAAAGAACTTGCTCCTTTTGGTATAACAGTTAATAATATTCTTCCCGGATTCACTTTAACTGAACGGCTTGCTGATTATGTTAAATATCAGGCGTTAATTCAGAAAAAAAGTAGTGAAGAGTTTACTAACGAACTAATTTCAGATGTTCCACTTAAAAAATTTATTGCACCAGAAGCTATTGGGAATGCTGCTGTCTTTCTTGCAAGTCAGGAAGCTGCATATATTAACGGCGTTTCTCTACCTGTTGACGGCGGGTATCTAAGCTGTATATGATTTTAATAACAAATTGCATTGATAATGACATCTTTACTTTTGTCTGTCATTCTGAACTAAGTGAAGAATCTCAAGTACTGTGGTAGCAATGACTCGTGAGATTCTTCACTTAGTTCAGAATGACAGGGTAAATTTATGTCATTTCCATTTAAATGAAGTTCTTGCTTTATAAGGGGGTTCAGAATGACAATTTATTTTTGCACTATTTGTTATCGGTTTGTTATTAACTCCAATATTTTCATTATCAGTTTAGGAGCTATGAATTTAATAAATCTCTGTATTCTATAGCTTTCCCTCTAACTTTTTCAGCAAAATCCATTTCTTTTGAAAAATAAATTATTCCTCTTGAAACGTTGATAATTGCTAATCCATTGTTATTTGCCTTCATTGTTTCAGCAATATCACCACCTTGCGAGCCAATTCCTGGAATAAGAAAAACCTGATTCCTTGCAATATCTCGTATGGCGGCAAGTTCAGTGTGATGGGTTGCACCAACTACAAAGCCCAATTTTTCATGAGCTCCCCACTGCATTGATATTTCAATAACATGCTCGTACAATGGTTTACCATTGCATAACAAATATTGAAAATCTTTTGAACCGGCATTTGAAGTTAAAGCAAGAAGAAAAACGAATTTATCAGGAAAACACAGGAATGGTTCAACTGAGTCAGAACCCATATAAGGGCTTACAGTAATTGCATCAGCATTGAAATATTCAAAAACAGATTTGGCATACGAAGATGATGTATTTCCAATATCGCCACGCTTAGCATCGGCAATTTTCAAAATGCTCTCTGGTATTATGTCGAAAGTTCTTTTAAGGATTTCGAAACCTTTGCTGCCGTACTGCTCATAAAATGCAAAATTTAATTTATAAGCACAAACCAAATCGCTTGTAGATTCGATTATTTGTTTATTAAATTCATAAATAGATTCGATTTTTCTGTCAAAATGAGCAGGTAACAGCTCAAT
>DAIOVK010000349.1:0-4060 GCA_036759045.1 Kapaibacterium sp. (SeqCode)
GAAGTGAGGAATCTCACAAGTCATTGATACCATGAAACTTGTGATTCAGAACAATGGTTTTTTCAGTCATACTATCAACAAGTTGATAGCATGACAGTTACAAGCATAGCTATTGTGAAAGTTGCCTTCCCAAGCTGAGCTTGGGAAGGAGAAATATAGTATTATTTTGTTTGAATAATACGAGTGGTTAAGCACTACTTTTTAATTTTTAGAAGCAATTTTTTTATAGATTCAATACTGCTTTTTTCATCTTGCTGATAGCTTTGTATAAGTTGTTCGCGTGGAATATTTATTTTTGGAGGTGCCTCAACATCGGTAGAAATATCAGTTTCAGTGGATAAATCAAGCAAATTATCATCAAATTGAGAAGAAGTATCGTCAAGCAGGTTTAAATCGTCATAATATTCATATTCATTTAGAATCGGTTCGCCTTTGGCAATTAAGTCTAAGTTTTCTTTTCCGTAAATGCTAAGCAATTTTTCATAAATTGTGGCTCTGGTGAATGGTTTGGATATAAAACCGGCGGTGCCGTATTTCACTGCTAATCTTAAATTTTCAGAATCAGACAGGGCAGAGACCATAATAATAGGAATATCTTTAGTCAAATGAATATGTTTTAAAACTTTTAATGTAAGGTGTCCCGACATCTCGGGCATTAAAATATCCATAATAATTATATTAGGTTGATGTTCAACTGCAAGAGCAATGCCTTCAAATCCATTTGAAGCAAGAAATATTTTTGTAAATCCGTAGCATTGAAGAGCTTTGGAAAGGATACGCTGCATCCAGATATCGTCATCTACAATTAGTGCTGAATATTCCATTTTCATTCTATTAATTTTTTGATTTGTTACGTGAGAAAAACAAAGTAGGTATTTCTTTAGTGCTATCTTTGTTTTCAGGGAAATATAATTTATTTAGGGAAATTGCCTTTTTAAAAGCATCAAACTCAGTTCTTGCAGCTTGCTGATTCATTTCTATAATTTTATCGTAAACTTCTTTCCTATGAACAGGAATTGATTTAGGGGCATCAATACCCAATCGGACAACCCCTCTGTCGTAATTAAGGACAGTTATTTTTACTTGCGAGCCGACAGTAATTACTTCACCTATTTTTCTTGAAAGCACTAACATAATTCATCCTAAAATTAAAACTAATTCCTGTGTTTGGTAATAACAAAGTTTGGAGAATACCTGTCTGAAGTAAGAATAATTTGTTTGCCTCTTTGATATTTAATATCAAGAACGACTGGAGCTTTTAAATTAGCAGTCATTTGACCGTTTCCGTCATCAAGGGTAACAATAATGAGCAGGACTTCGTTCTCTAAGTCGAATTCTTTACCGGGGTCATACGTTAAATCTATATGCCAGGGACTAAGGCAAGGAAATCCAATATCCGGCATATCCAACGAAATAAGCCATTTAAAAGGAACTGTTTCTTCCTCACTAACAAGAACAAATTCTCTCAAATCTTCGAATCCGAGTATCCCGCTTTCGAAAAAGAAAATATGCTCTTCACCTACTTCAAATTCACCGAACTGAAGAGTATTAATTTTACGTCCTGTGCTTAAATTTTCCATATTCTTCTCTTTAATTTATCAAAAATTGTTATACCCAGTTACCGAAGGAGAATTATGCGATAGCTTGTTAAGAGTAATTTCTACTCTTCTGTTTAATGCTCTTCCTTCTGGGGTTGAGTTTTCGACAACTGGTCGTTCAGCACCGAATCCTCTTACTATTAATTTGTTTTCCTGTAATCCGCTTTGGATTAATCTATATCCTACATTTACTGCCCGGGCAACCGATAAATGCCAATTCGATTCATAACGAAACGTTCGTATTGGGTTTGAATCTGAATGTCCATCAACAGTTACCTGATAGTCTAGTTTATAAAATATTTTAGACAAACTGTCGAGCAACGCTCCACCTTCTCTTTGTATTTCTGCTCTTGCTGATTCAAAAAGCAAGCGTTCTGCCAATGAAAAAACTAATTCTGAATCTTTTATCCTTAAAGATAAAACCCCTTTCGAGATAAAAGATTTAAGTGCTGTTTCAGCTTCACTGTATATCTGTTCCAAACTTTTCTCAGGTGCCGGATTCTCAAATATTGGTGCTGGTACACCATTTTTTATACCTTCCATTACTCCACTACCTTCTTTTACAGCACCAGTAGAAGATTTGAAATAATCTGAAAATGCTTTTGCAAATTCCTTATACTTGCCTTCATCTACTTGTGATGCTGCATAAAGTATTACAAAAAGTCCTAACAGGAGAGTGATTAAATCTGCATAAGTTATCAGATACCTATCTAAATTCTCCTTCGGTATATCTTCTTTTTTCTCCTTTTTCACTCTCTATTTATCGGATAAAATTCCTTATACTTTATTCTATTCAATTGTTAATTGTTAATTGTTAACTAATTTACGCAATTCCATCTTTAGATTTTAAACAAGTTAAGTTGATGCACTATTTTTCTTTTATCACAAGTACCATTCCCTTCTTGAGAGGGTTAGGGGTGTGTTCTTGGTTGTTTATAATCAATCAATTCTGTTTTAAGCAATGATTTTTGTGATAAGTATGATTTTTATTATAAGAAAGTAATCTTAATCACATATATCAACTAAATCATAGTCCATACTATTACTTCATCTAACCTAATATCAACAAAGTAAAAAGTAAAAGAACACACCCCTGCCCCTCTCAAGAGGGGAATTAAGAACACACCCCTGCCCCTCTCAAGAGGGGAATGCGTAAGGTGAATTATCATTTAACTATGACCAATCTTTTTGTCAATTCGACTTTTTCATTTATAGAAAAAGAAACAAAATAAACACCTGAACTTAGCATTTGAGTATCGAAACTCAAAGATTGCTGAGTATCATCAATGATATATTTATCAAAAATTATACCAATATTTTCGCCGAATACACTTGTTACACTAATTTTAACGTGATTTTTATCAACATTTTTTAATTTAAATAAAATTGTTGAATAATCATTTGCCGGGTTTGGAAAAATATCAGCAGTAATAGTTTCATTACCTAAGTAATTAAAGTTATTTTCAACAGAAACTAAAGGATTGAAGCCAGCAATTTTGTAAATATTTCCATTGTAATCAGTAACCCAAAAATTATCATCTCTTGGGTCGAATTCAATTCCACGTGCATTAATTATTCCGTCATTGCTTTCTAGCTGCATTCTTTCAATTTCGTTAGTCATATCGTCTTTGTCGAATTTAATTGCAACAGCTTCAGTTAAACTTCCTCCACCTGGAAAGTAGGTACAAACCTGATATAAATACTGCTTCCCATCGTAGCAAAGTCCACGGGGACCATAAGTTTTTTGATATGGATTTTTATATTCACTTAGAACTTCACCTGTTTCCGGATTGGTAATTTTAAGCATTCTTTCTCCATCTCTGTCGCCAATAACCAAATTTCCGTCAACAAACTCAATCCCAATAGGATAAATCCCTGCTGGACTTGTATATTGTTTTATTTTAGTGCCATTTGTATCATACACAAAGACATATCCACCGCCACCGCCTGTATTGTTCATTCTGTGGAAATAAAGAAGTCCATTATCTCTGTTAATTGTTATATCAGTAAATAAGCTGTCCACATTACTATCAACAATTATTTCCTTTTCCATAGAAAAGTTTTCTGAATTGAGTTTTAATAATTGCTTGGAGTTAAAGCTGGTTACCCAAATGCCATCTTTTCCGTCATAAGCAATACCGTAAGGAATAACATTTACCCCTGTTTGCTTTAATATGGCACCTCGTTCAATTGGTGAAATTGTAAAAGTATTTGAAACTACAATTTGGCTTTCAGCAACAACAGAGCTAACCCTTACACGAGCTAAAAAAGTCTGTGCATTGGGTACTTTCCATAAAAGATAATTCCCTTGCACATTTTCAGCAATAATTTTCCAGTTTATCCCATCGTCAGTAGAATACTCTATTCGAACCGGACTTGTGAAGCCCCACCAGGAAATGCGCTGATTTGTTCCTCCAGTGTAAATTTCTCCACCAGCGGGAGAAGTAATTTCCTGCGAAACA
>DAIOVK010000350.1:0-4056 GCA_036759045.1 Kapaibacterium sp. (SeqCode)
TACTAAAGCAATCACAGGATTAGATAAAGGTCTCGATATTGCTATCCATTCTATTGGTGATGCTGCCTGCCGACAGGTCCTTCAACTTTTTAAACGGTTATTTGATGAAAAAAGAGTTGGTACTAATCAGGAATTGAGCATAGAACATGCTCAAAACTTAATGCAGGAAGATATGCACTTTTTTTCCGAATATCCAATAACTGCTTCTGTTCAGCCAGTCCATTGCACTTCTGATGCTCCAATGGCTTTAAAACGGCTCGGAGCAAGATGTAAAAATGCTTACAGATGGAAAAGTATAATTTCCAAAGGTGCAAATTTTTGTTCCGGCTCTGATTTCCCTATAGAATCACACTCCGTTTTGCTGGGGCTTGATGCTCTTACCAGAAGAGTGCCTTTCAATCAAAATGTAGCATTTTATCCAGATGAAATAATTTCGATTGAAGAAGCGATTAAAAGCTATACTTCTGAACAGGATAGCAATCCTTTTGAACCGGGTAAAAATGCTGACTTTGTGATACTTAACCAGAACATTACTAATATACCATTAGAAAATATTAAGGAAACTGAAATTGTTGCAACTGTTTGTAACGGAAATTTAGTATATTCATCAAAATGATAATAAGTGGCTCTCATAATTAAGTATGCCAGTCATTTTTGGTGAAATGAATTATATTAATAGCCCACTCTAAAAAGTGTCATACCAGTGGATACGGGTATCAATAAACCACGTTGGAAGTGGATTTCCGATTACTCGGAAATGATATATCATTGTTTTTAAGTGGTATCATTAATTATTAATTCCCATATATGAAATCGTAATAATCTAATTCCATAATGGGCATTGGGATTCCATTATTTTTTACTCTAAATATGAAATGTTCTAGCTCAGGGCTGATTACATCTTTTGCTTCTACACCAAAAATTGAAGTAATTAATGCAGCAAAGCTAAGAAATGGTGTTTTCGGAAGTTCAATAAATTCTACATCTTCATCTGTAAGAATCCCAGCTTCCTTTTTCGCAAGCTCAATAGCAAAGTCCAAACCACCAATTTCATCAACAAGTCCCAGATTTTTTGCTTTTTCTCCTAAATAAACTCTTCCTTGAGCAATTTTCTCAACATTATCGAAATTCATTTTCCTGCCATCAGCCACCATTTGCACAAATTCCTGATAATGAGATTTAATACTTTGTTCAAACTGACTTTTTTCATCATCTGAAAGATTACGGACTGGCAAACCAAGTCCAATCAGAGGTAGCCCCCAGGAATATCCTAAATCAGCATATTTACCTTTTTTCACAAAATCAATAGAAATGCCTAAAGAATCCTTCATACCTTTGTCGTAAATCCAAGATGAAATTACACCAATTGATGCTGTAATAGTTACAGGAGTGGAAACAATTTTGGTCGCATCCATCGAAAGCCAGTAACCACCAGAAGCAGCAAGCATACCTTGCGAAACAATTATTGGTTTCTTACTTTTATACTCTCTAACAACTTGGGCGATATAATCAGAAGCCATACCATCACCACCGGGCGAATCCACTCTTAGAACTATAGCATTAATATTTGAGTTTTCTGCTGCAAATTTTAAATCCTCAACAAGTTTTCTAGCTTTTATTCCACCGTCCATTGCACAATCTCCAATAGCATATATAATTGCTATATTTTTCTTTGGCTCGCTCCATTTGTTATCGAAAGGTTTTGGCTCTTCTATTAATTCTTTTATACTAACAAAATCATTTTTAAATTTACTATCATATTCATTCATTATTTTTTCGACATAGCTCCATCTACCAATTTTATCAATCAATCCCTTTTCTAAAGCAAGTTTTGGATTTAGAAAAATTTTGTTGTTTAAAATATCGTCAAATTCTGCAAAACTAAGATGACGGGACTTGCTAATCTCTTCTTTTGTATGTTCATACCAGCCATCAACAATTTCCTGCCGTTGTTCTCTATCTGCATCAGACATTTTTTCTCTTGAAAAATTTTCAACTGCCGACTTATATTTAAAATATCTAAGTTCTTCAAATCCAATGTCAATTTTTGAGAGAAGATTTTTATAAAAACTCCTGCCCATTATAAATCCTTCAAAAACAATATTACCAATCGGGTCCATAATAATTTTATCAGCAATTGATGCAAAATAGTATCCTTGTATTCCCAATCTGTCAATAAAAATATAAACTTGCTTTCCGCTTTGCTTAAAATCCTTTAGTTTTTCACGAATCTCATAAAGCATTTCGATATTATTACTAATTCCGGAAGTATTAATCACTATTCCTTTAATCTTTTCACTTTTCTTTGCTATATCAATTGATTTTAGAACTTTAAAAAGTGTATTAGATTTATCAAAAAATGCAATTTTCTGATATTTGATGCTTCCACCTAAATCAAGTTTTAAGTATTTACTTGCTTCTTCAAAATCAAAAATTGTTCTGTCGATTGCACCAAATCTAATCATATAGGAATTAAAATCATATTTTTGTTCGGTATTAAAAGACGAAATGCTTCCAATACCAAATTTCCCAAAGCTTAGTTCAATACCTGCTATTAGTGATTTATCCTTAAAATATCTTCCGTTAAGACGAATACCATCAATACATTCCCATGAAGCACCAGCAGACCAGCCAGCATCGCTTATTTTTTGGTCATTAAAAATACTTCCATCAACAAAAAGAGTAAGTGGATAATTGGCAAATGGACGAACTCCAAAATCAACCACAGACTCAGTTTCAGGAAAATCAAGTGAATAAGTTTGATGGAAACCAAGAGAAAAATATTTATTTGGTCTGATTAATCCGCCCCATTTGAATATATTACTTCTGCCAAAATGCGATTTATCACCACCAATAAAACCATAACCAAGCCCAAGTGAAAACACTCTTGAACCAAATGATAAAGACAACCGGTAATCCTTAATTGAGTAACTGCCGTCTTTTATCATTAAGATTGCTGAGCCGGAATGGGAATTTCCACTGAAAATCCCCCATCTGTCAAAATTTTTTAATTCGCTTTGTTTTTCAGAAGCTACAATCATCATATCAGCATCGTGTAAATATGACGTCATAGCTGGATTATCGAATCCATATAATCCAAATTTATAAGCACCGGGAGCAGCCATCTGAAAATCTGACAATTCATAGTATGTCAAAAAGCTTCGCTGAGCTAACGCTATACTACTCAAAGCAAAAAACAATACAAAAAAAGATTTAATAGTTTTCATAACTTTTCTTGAATAAATTAGAAATACTTACTTAAAATAATTAAATATTTTGTAACTAACTAATAAATTTTACTTCTATTGTCGTACTATCAGTTTTCAAGTCACTATCAACAAGTTGATAGTATGACTTCCACTTTTATCATGTTATAAGTTTGCTGCTCTTATGACTGAAAAAATTTTCTTAGTTAATAAACTGGAATTAAAATGTAATTATATTTTTACATATTCGTTTACACAATACAGATTTTAATGGTTTAATATTTTTTAATAAATAAATGAGAATAATATTCAGGATAAAATATAATTTACAAAATAGAAAAAAGTTAATTTGCTTGTTATTTATAATTTTTATTCTTTTTGATGGAATAAAATCATTTGCTCTTGAGATATTAACACTTGAAGATGCAGTAAATATCGGTTTAAAAAATAATTACGCTATCCAATTAAGTAAAAATGAGCTACAAATATCAAAAGAAAACAATACTTACGGCAATTCTGATATGTTGCCGAGTATCAATCTAAATGCGGGAACAGATTTGTCTTTCAAAAACAATTACTTTGAATACTCAAATGACAGCACAAGCAACTCTTCGACAGCTTCAGTTAAGAACTATAATCTTGGATTAGCACTTAACTGGACATTATTTGATGGCTTCAAAATGTTTACTACCAAACAAAAATTGGAAGAAATCGAAAAAGCTGGTGAAATTAATTATAAAATACAACTGCAGCAAAGTATAGCTGATATTATTGATGCTTACTATGATATTGTAAAACAAAAACAACTTTTAAATAATTTCAGAGAAATCAAGGAACTTTCAAAAGAAAG
>DAIOVK010000351.1:0-1815 GCA_036759045.1 Kapaibacterium sp. (SeqCode)
GTTCGCCCTTTTCAGTAGAAGAACCGTCTGCGATTGGCATACCCTTAATAACTCTTTCTCCGGCTCTTACTATTGGCTTTTGATTAACACAGGTATCCTGGTTTGTTCTAAAGAATTTTAATAATGGATAAGTAATTACTTTTTTATTATCAAAATTTAAAATTTGATGTTCTTCATCTTCTGTTTTATCATATCTGATTCTAATATATTCAGAGCAAACATATTCAACAACACCATTGCCTTCTGCAAGTAATAATGTTCGTGAATCTTTTGCAATTTTAGCTTCCATCCCAGTACCAACTATAGGAGCTTTAGGACGAAGAAGTGGAACAGCTTGACGTTGCATATTTGAACCCATTAAAGCACGGTTAGCATCGTCGTGTTCTAAGAAAGGAATTAAAGAAGAAGCAGCACTTGTTATATGGTCAGTTGAAATATCCATAAAGTGAATTTCAGATGGCGGAAGCACAGGGAAATCGCCCATACTCCTTGCTTTAACTTTTTCACCAAGAATTTTTCCCTTATCATCAATTTCAGTCGAAGCAGGAATCATATTATACAAGTCTTCTTTTTCTGCAGTTAAGTAAACTATTTCATCAGTAACAAACCCATTGACAACTTTTCTGTATGGAGTTTCGATAAAACCCAAGTCATTCACACGTGCATGTATAGCAAGTGATGAAATCAAACCAATGTTAGGACCTTCAGGTGTTTCAATCGGGCAAAGACGTCCGTAGTGAGTGTAGTGAACGTCTCTGACTTCAAAACCAGCTCTTTCACGGGTTAAACCGCCGGGTCCCAAAGCAGATGTTCTTCTCTTATGAGTAAGTTCTGCAAGTGGATTGGTTTGGTCCATAAACTGAGAAAGCTGATTTGTTCCGAAAAACTGATTAACTACGGAAGTTATAGTTCTTGCATTGACTAAATCACTGGGACGATATTTTTCATTTTCGTGAATACCGAGTTTTTCTCTTATAGTGCGAGCCATACGAGCCAAGCCGACATTGAACTGAGCAGTTAATTGTTCTCCAACAGTACGAACGCGGCGATTTCCCAAATGGTCAATATCATCTCCGGATTGCTTTTGCTCGTGGAGTTTAATTAAATGTTTTAAAATAGCAACAAAATCTTCAATAGTAAGCGTTGTTGTTTCTGAGTCAATATTAAGTTTTAATTTTTGATTGATTCTGAATCTACCAACAATCCCCAAGTCATATCTTTTAGGATTAAAGAATAATTTTTCAATTAAAGCTTCAGCAGTTTCGAGGTCTGGAGCATCAGTAGAACGTAATTGCTTGTAAATAGCTTCAAGAGCATCTTCGCGATTACGGGTTAAATCTTTTGTAAGAGTTTTTGCAATAAGAGGTTCGTCAGAAGCATCTTTATAACTAAAAACCTTTAATGGTGAAATTTCAGTACTTTGAAGCAATTGAAGTAACTCTTCGGTCATTATCATATCACGGGTGGCGATAATTTCACCTGTTTGGAGGTCAACGATATCGGAGGCGATTCTTCTACCTAAGAGTTCATCGTTTAATTCGTCTGGCTCAACATCTTCTGAAAGTTCGAATAAGTTCATAATCTGCTCGTCAGAAGAAAATCCTAAAGCTCTTAACAGAGTAGTAACTGGAAATTTCTTTTTCCTATCAATATAAGCATAAATTACATCGTGAATATCGGTAATGAATTCTACCCAGGAACCGCGAAAGGGGATAATTCTTGCAGTATAGATACGTGTTCCGTTTGGATGTAAAGTATCGTCAAAGAAGACGCCTGGAGAGCGGTGTAATTGAGTAACAATAACACGTTCAGCAC
>DAIOVK010000351.1:1915-4036 GCA_036759045.1 Kapaibacterium sp. (SeqCode)
TCAAAGAAGACGCCTGGAGAGCGGTGTAATTGAGTAACAATAACACGTTCAGCACCATTAATAATAAAAGTACCACGCGGTGTCATTGCTGGTATGTTTCCAAGATAAACGATTTGTTCATCAGAATCCTGATAATCTTCAGAATCTTTATCAGCTTTGCTTGATAAAAGAAGCCGAGCTTTGAGCGGTTTAGAATAGGTTAATTCGCGTTCTCGGCACTCGGTTTCTGAGTATTTTGGTTTATCTAGTGTATAATCCAAGAACTCAAGCTGATAAATGGAAGAAGCATCTTCAATTGGGAAATTATTTCTAAAAGCAAATTCTAATCCCTTATTGACACGACTTTGAATAGGACCCTCTTCTTGTAAGAAGTCTTCATAAGCGTTCAATTGGATATTGAGCAGGTCTGGATATTTGTTCTTTACTTTTGTCTTAGAAAATGTAATTCTTTCCCTTAACCTAACTAAATCCTCCGTTGATTCTAAAATTTTCTCATCATTGATATTAATGTTTTCCACTTGACCTCCTTTTTTATATCAATAATTTATTTTCGACTTTTATAATAAAAAATAGGATTTTTTGCATAGTTATCCCTTGAGTTATAACTTCAACAAAAAATCCTAGTTATATTGTTCATTGAAATTACCAAATATTTATTACTCCTTTACTTGGAGTTTTTGGTAAAAAAAGTATGATTTATTATTTTTTTGTTTTTGACTCTTATTCATTTTAAACCGCTAAATCCTATTTAGTATCTAACTATCGAATTCAAAATACTTTACAACAGAAAACATCAAACAAACAGGAGCTAAATTAGCAAAAAGAATAAGAGTAAATGAAATAAAATTACTTTAATGTAACTTTGGCACCTTGCTCTTCAATCTTCTTTTTCATATCTTCAGCTTCTTGCTTTGAGCATTGTTCTTTAACAACTTTAGGGGCACCTTCAACTAAATCTTTTGCTTCTTTAAGTCCTAATCCAGTAAGTTCACGAATAACTTTAATAACATTTAATTTTTTATCGCCGACTTCGGATAATTCAACGTCGAATTCAGTTTTTTCTTCTTCTTTTGCTTCTGCTGCTGCTGGTGCTGCTGCGCCTGCCATCATCATTGGGGCTGCTGCGGTAACACCGAATTTTTCTTCTAATGCCTTCTTTAATTCTGATGCTTCGAGAAGGGTTAAATTAGAAATTTTCTCAACTAATTCTTCAACTATAGCTGACATTTTATATTCTCCTTGATAAAAATATTTTGATAATTAAGCTGCTTTATTCTTTGCAACTTCTTCAATAACTGAAGCCAAATCTCGCATTACTGCATTAATTGAACCGACAATACCAGATATTGGAGAATTTAAGCTGCCAAGTATTGAAGCTATATTCTCTGCTTTCGTAGGTAAAGTAGCAAGTTGTTTTAGCATTGAACTATCGAAAAATTCATCTTCGACAACTGCTGCTTTGAAAGTCGGTTTTGCGAACTTATCGAATTGTTCTTTTATTACCTTTGCAGGTGCAAGAACATCTTTACTGCCAAATAGTATTGCAGTTTGTCCTTTAAAAACATCACCGGGTACTTTGTCTGATTTTCCAATGTTTTCTAATGCGATTTCAATTAAGGTGTTTTTTGCTACTTTTAACTCTACTTCAGATGTTCTAAGTAAACCTCTTAATTTTGTTATTTCAGCAACTGTCATTTTTTGGAAATCAACAAAATAGTAAGCGTTTGCATTCTTAAATTTCTCAATAAGTTCAGCAACAATTTCTTTCTTTTTGTCTTTTGTAATCATTTTACCTTACAATTTATAATTATTCTTTTTATGATATAATATCGGAAGGATATAGAAGCAATATCATAAAAAAGAGTGCGTAATCAAATTAACTATTCTTTACTTTGGAAAGAAAGCTCATTGACAGGAACGCCGGGTCCCATAGTAGAGCTAAAGTTTATGCTCTTTACATATTTACCCTTTGCTGTCTGAGGTTTTGCTTTCAAAATGCTATTGTAAAAAGTATTGATGTTTTCTACTAATTTTTCAGCTGGGAAAGAGCATTTTCCAACTGATGCATGAATATTACCGGTTTTATCAACTCTATATTCGATTTTACCAGCTTTTACTTCG
>DAIOVK010000352.1:0-4025 GCA_036759045.1 Kapaibacterium sp. (SeqCode)
TGGGAGCTTTTTTATTTCCGATGTTCCTTGTTCCGGCACTTAAACAGATTGATGGCTCTTACGTAATTCTTGCTGCTGCAATTTTTACAAGTTTGATGATTTTGCCAACTATTTTTATTTATAAAGAGCCGGCAAGAGAAGCCAAAATAAAGAAAGAACCATTTTATAAAATATTAGCAGGTATTTTTAAAAACATTTGGACGGTAATTTTAGACTGGCGATTTATTCTGTTTATTTTTATTTATTCCTGGTTTTGGATTTTATATTTTCAAATGTTCGACAGCGTCCTTTGGTATCTGAACTTCTTTGTTGATACCACTCCAATAAATACATTTGTGCAATCTCTAACTGGCTTAAACTGGAAATTTGACGTAGAACACGTTACCGTTATAAATGCTTTTACAATTATTCTGCTTCAACTCTTTGTTTCGGCAATAGTGAAAAACACGAAAGCACTTCCAACAATGCTTACCGGTATTTTGTTTGGCACTATTGGTATAACGATTTTAGCATTTAGCTCAAATATCTGGACTTTTATTTTGGGTATGTTTATCTTTTCGCTTGGCGAAATGACTGCTCATCCTAAATACATTTCATATCTTGGCTTATTGGCTCCTCAGGACAAAAAAGCAACTTATATGGGATTTGGATTTCTTTACGGTGTTTTTGGCTCATCTATTGGTGCTTTTCTCGGTGCTAATCTTTATGTTTTGCTTCTGGATAATCCAATGATTTCTTTTATTAAACAAAAGTTAGCAGCAGCCGGCTCAAGTATAGTATTAAATGCGAATGCAACAATAGAGCAGGCAATTACAGCAGCTGAATCAATTGGTTTAACCAAGCAGGAAGTAATTCAGCAGGCACATACTTCTGAATTTTGGCTCATTTTCACCGGGATTGGAATAACTTCAATTATTGCTTTATTGCTTTATCAAAAATTCATTTTGAAAAAAGATTGACGGCTGTCGGCTGTTGGCTATCAGCTTTCGGCTATCAGCTGTCAGCTGTCGGTTTATGGTTTGTAACTTTCCTTACGCATTTGCCTCTTGAGAGGGCTAACGATTATACACAAATATTAGTTCTTGTAAAAAAGGGAGTAAAAAAGGAACAGTATCTTGAAAATTTATTCCGTAGGAATTATATATTTGTAACAAGAATAAACCTTGACTGTACTTATCCCGTAGGGATTATATATTAAAAAAGCTATTAAATATTTAATTCCTACGAAATAAAAAAACATAAAAATACATTGTTACAAATATTTTATCCCTACGGGATAATTAGAATAGCAGCACGTTTTAAAGGTGAGTTTGATCGTCAGCCCTCTTGAGAGAGGAATAAGGAAAGTGGATTCAAAGAACGTATTAACGCTAACTTTTTCATTTCTCAAAAGAGGAATGATTAAGGTGAGTTTGTAATTACTAATGACTAATGACCAATAACTAATCAGGAATAGGTAACTCACTTTTAAATAAGAGTTTTCATTTGATAAACTGCAAAATAAAAAACTACTAATGCTCTTGAGGTCTAATACTTTATAAAAAAGAAAGGGTTTTCAATATTTATTCAAAATTCCAATAGTATTTTTAAAAGTAACAAAAAACCATTATCTTCGTATTTTGAAATAGTATTAAAATAATGGAGATGATATGAAAAGTATATTATTTACAGTTTTGTTGTCAGTTCTTATTTTTTCTGGTTGCAATTTTTCATTAACCAGTTGCACCAGAGGTTCAGGGACAACAGATTCAAAAAAGATTGAGGTAGCTGCATTTAATGCTGTTATCTTAAAGACAGGTGGAAATGTTTCAATAACACAAGATTCAATAGAATCGTTAATTGTTGAAACCGATGATAATGTTTTTCCTGAATTAATTTCAGAAGTAAAAAATGGAAAACTCTATTTAAGTTCTAATGGTTCAATTTCACCTACCAAACTCAACTATAGAATTTCAATGAAAAATATTCAGGGATTACGAATTGATGGTTCCGGTCAGATTTCTTTAACTTCACCCGTTAATACAAACGGTACTTTTCATCTTTATATTGGCGGATCCGGTAATATAAAGCTAAAAGAAGTATTTGCCGGTAAAGTTGATGGTGAAATAAGCGGTTCTGGCTCTATTTTTATGAGTGGAAAAGCAAATGAAGCTGATTATGAGATTAATGGAAGTGGTGATATTAATGCCATTGATTTCGAAACTCTTAACACTGAAGTAAAAATAAATGGCAGCGGAAACTGCTATGTTGATTCTAAAGAAAATCTTAACATAGAAATAAATGGCAGCGGAGATGTTTATTTTAAACAGCGTCCTACAAAAGATTTCAATTCAAGCATTAATGGTTCCGGTAGAATTAAAGAGTATAAAAAATGATTTTTTAAGTTTTCTTATCGCCATACTAACAACTTTAGAACTCCTTATGCCTCGTAGTTTAGTATTTCGCAGTCTTGTCATTTCGAAGCGCAGCGAGAAATCTCACAAGTCATTGCTACCACAGACTTTGAGATTCCTCACTTCGTTTCGGAATGACACTTTTTTTGGGTGATTTGCGTAATTGTTCTTTACGAGGCAAATCTCCTAATTCCTTTATTTTCGATATGGAGTCAGGAGTTCTGAAACTCAAACGCTAATTTATGCTTTTCACGCAAATTTCTTTTGCCTTTGGAGTGCTATTTATAAATCCGTTTGTTTTAAGCAATTGAATATAATCATCTAAATTTTGGAAGTCAATTTCTTTAGACAAAGTATTAGGCATAATATTCATTTTGGAAGCAATAGCAGAATCAATAAACATAGATTTAGCAATAATTTTACGCACTTCCTCCGGATTTTTTTTAATAAATTCAACAGCTTTGTCAATTGCTTTAAAAAAGCTTTTTGCAGCTTCAGGTTTTTTCAATAAAAATTCATTATTAATAGCACCAACAGTCAATGGGTTCGGTGAAAACTGCATAGCATAAATTGAAGTGGAAATCTGTTTGAAACCCTTATTATCAATACCAATTGTAAGATAAGGTTCATAAGTAAAGATAGCATCGACACTATCATCTTCAAGATAATCCAAATGTAATTTCGAATTAATTTCAATACAATTTGGTGCTTCAAGCATGGGATATTTACTTGCGAATAATTTAATGAAAATATTCTTAGCAGTAATACCGGGAAATACCCCTACTTTTTTTCCAGCTAAATCTTCCAATTTCCCGAATTTTGAATTTTGCTTCACAAGTATCCCATCAAAGCTATTATCATTTGTAATCCGACTTGTTGAAAAGATTTTGGAATGATTTGGGTCTTTTTCAAGATGGAGAAGCAAAGGGACAATAGACATTTCAATAGCAATGTCAATATGATTTTCAAACAGCATATCATCTGTTAAATCACTTGATGCTAGAAGTGTTGGTTCTACTGAAAGACCTTCTTCTTTGTAAAAGCCCTTTTCCATTGCAACAAAATGAGTTATATTTGATACTAATGGAAGATATCCTACTTTTACCTTATTAGGATTGTAAGTTTCGTTTTCTTCTCTACAACCTGATATAATGAAAAATATAAATATAAATATAAATGGAATAATGTAGCTTTTTTTCATATAACTTCCCTATTTTTTTTGAAATAAAATATTTTTCTTTCTTTACACTTTTTTTATACTAATTTCATACGAATATAAACAATTTTTTTTATTTTTCAAGATATTTTGTTGTTTTTTTACTATAATATTCTTGAAAATGAAATAAAAATGAATAATCCTGATTGATTTTGCTGCTTTATTTTCATTTAGTATTTTTTTTTTATTATCTTTTATTATTATTCATTATAAAACTTTAACAATAATTATAAGACTATTATTATTCAAAATAGTTACAAATTTCAAGGTTATAAGAATTCATTTGTTATTTTAACCTATATTATTTAAAAATTAAATTCTAACTCTCCCAAATTTACGTAATAGAAAGATTTTTTCAGTAGGAAATGCATACATTTTTCGTACTGATAGTAAAATCACCATAATAAATTATGGTG
>DAIOVK010000353.1:0-4021 GCA_036759045.1 Kapaibacterium sp. (SeqCode)
TTTTTTTACTAAATAAATCTTTCAATTACGTAAAATTGGGAGAGTTAGAGCTTAAGTACAAAGGAATATTTTAGTCATTAGTAAAAATACTAATGACTAATGACCAATGACTAATGACTATTAAAAACTATTTTTAAGATTGATTCTGACATCCGTCAGAATGGCACATATTGTCATTTCTATTTAAAATAAAAGTCTTCTTTTATCAGGGGGTTCGGAATGACAAGCATCTAAAATAGCAAACTACGAGGCATCAGGAGTTCTGAAATTGAGCTTTTATTTTATAAAAGATTATAAAATATTAAGAAAAATTCTGGATTACTGAATTTATTTCTGATGAAAATTAATTACAAATTCTACTTTTTTTTAAATCACTACAACTATTTTTATAATTAAAACGTCATAATTAAACTCAATATTTGTTATATTAAGTTAAAATATTTCAATGAAAAGAATAAAAATAATATTCACACTGATAGTTACATTAGCAGTAATATTCATTACATCAAATACTGCTTTTGCACAAAAAGTTGGTTTTATTGCTTCCGATGTGATTAGAGAGCAATTTACAGAAGCACAGCAAGCAGACCAGCGTATTCGCACCATCGTTGAAGAATGGAAACGAGAACTAAGCGATTTAGAACTTCAAATCCAGGACATTGAACAAGATATTCAGCGCAATCGGCTTGTTTGGAGTGACGACGAAAAAACAAAAAAAGACGCCGACCTTGAAGTTTTAAAAAAACATAAATTGGAATACGCAAGGAAAAAATTTGAATCCGGTGGCGAATATGATGTAACCGTAAAAACCATAATGAAGCCAATTGAAGAAAAAATCTATGCTGCTATTCAAAATGTTGCTACTGACGAAGGTTATGACATTATCTGGGATAAAAGTGTAAATCCGCTTCCTTATACCAACTTTAAATACGACTTAACAGTAAAAGTCCTTAGAAAACTCGGTGTTGATGTGAAGAAACTCGAAGATGAACTTCAGCAAAAAATTTCAAAAGACCCCAGGAACCAAGAAAAGGAAACAAAATCTGCTCCACGAGGAAGGTCCCGTCAAAGGTCAAAAGATGGAAAGGAAATTGAAAAAGAAGAGGGAACAACTAACAAAGAAGGTTTGACACCTAATTCTGAAAGAAGCATTGAAAAACCGACTGAAGAAAAATTAAAAGAAAAAAAATAGTTATGAAATTAAAAAATCCTTTCAAAGTTGAATCTATTGCCGAGCTAATTAATGGCAAATTAATTGGCAGTACGAGTGCATTGATTACAAGAGTAAATAGAATTGAATCTGGCGAACCCGGAGATATTACTTTTTTTTATAATGCTAAATATGCTCATTTCCTCGAAACCTGCAATGCTACCTGCATACTCGTTCCGGAAACTTTAAATTTGACTCCTAAAGAAAATCAGGTTTTTATTTCTGTAAAAAATCCTTATTTTGAATTTTACAGGATTTTGAAATATTTAGAGTCCTTACTCCCCAAAAAATCATCTTTTATTCATAAAACTGCAATTATTGGAAATAACTCAAATATTCATCAATCCGCTTATATTGGTCCTTACTGCGTAATAGGAGATAACTGCACTGTTGCTGAAAACGTTGTGCTACACTCTAATGTAGTATTATACGATAATGTTTCAATAGACAGCAACTCACTTTTACATTCATCTGTTATTTGCTATTCCGATACTATTATTGGAAAAAACTGCGTAATTCAGGCAGGCGCTGTTATTGGTTCCGATGGCTTCGGATTCATTGAAAACAAAGATTCTTCTTATGAAAAAATTCCTCAACTTGGTAATGTAGTACTTGAAGATAATGTGGAAATTGGCGCAAACACAACGATTGACAGGGCATTAATAGGTAGCACTATTATTGAAAAGGGCAGCAAGATTGATAACTTATGTCAGATTGCCCATAATGTTACGATTGGAGAAAATACCGGAATTGCTGCTCAGGTGGGAATTTCCGGAAGCACAAAAGTTGGAAAACGCAATCGCTTAGCCGGGCAGGTTGGTTTAGCCGGGCATATTTCTACCGTTGATGATGTAACATTATACGCTCAGTCAGGCGTTGGGCAATCAATTGAGAAAAAAGGTATTTACTTCGGCACACCGGCCCGCGAACGCTTCAGGGCATTTAAAATCGAAGCTGTTATAAACGACTTACCAGATTTATTCAGAGAATTTTATTCTTTAAAAAGAAAATTAGAAGAAAAATAGATTAATACCAAACCACTAACTAATAGTGCAAAAGCATAATGTCATTCTGAAGCGAATTGAGGAATCTCACAAGTCATTGCTACCAGAAACTTGAGATTCTTTACTTCGCTCAGAATAACCGACAAACGTAAAGATGTCATTGGCAACGAAGTGAGAAATCTAAAGTTATGTGATTACAATAATTTGTGAGATTCCTCACTTCGTATCGAAATAACAAGCATGCGAAATAAAAATTACGTAGTATAAGGAGTTCTGAATTTAGTATCACAGTTTCTTTGAAGCATTTGCTTTTTCATCAATCAAATGAGCATAGTATTCTTTTTCAGCGATATCTTTATCAGTAACAATATATGCATCAATGAATTTTTCTACGCGGTAGCCGGAATTTTGAAAATTGATTTCACTCAAAGCCAAGTTCCAGCCATCAAACCATAGTTGCAATTCCTTACGTTGTTCCTCATTACCATCAAAATGCACAAGAATATCAATATCTGAATTAGCACCAGCCGTCCCTAAAAAGGTAGTTCCGAACAGGTATAAATTTTTGACGCCGAATCTTTTCCTGTCAATTTTCATTGCAATCACATTCACCATTTCCAAACGCCAGTTCATAGCATAAACGTTATCACTTGCTTTGTTCATTACGCTAATTGTTTTGTATGTTGATTCATTTTGCTTATTAGTCAGAAAACAAATAGCTTCGTCATTGTCAGAATCCATTAAAATTCTACAAATATCTCCGCCTGTTGCTTCCGGTACATTAATCACTTTAATAACTGACGAGTATTGCTCAAATTCCGGAATAAATCTATTTAAAGTATTTGGCGAATTATCAAAAAAATCCTGATTGAAGACTACATTATCCTCGTCAGGATAAAGAGGTAGATAATAAATTGAAGATTCAACAAGGTCCTGGAAGAAATGAGTTCCGAAAGATAAATCTGGTACATAATTTCCTTTCTTTCGTGCAATTTCTACAAGTAAAGAAGTATTACAGATATCTGAATATGAAACGCTTACTCCCATTTTAAAATCATCTCTACTGCCCCATCGCCCCGGTCCTAATAAAATAAATGTCTTCTTTGTAAGTAGATAATTTAATTTTCCGACTGCTCGTCCAATATTTTTGTAATCTTCGTAAGTTGATAAATTAACATAGTGCTGTGGGTCAATATAAACGATATAATTAGCATCTGGGATACGTCCGCCGGAAACGTGTTTTTTCGCTGTGAAAATAATTTTGTCATTTGGTATGTCTTTCGGAATTACTGCAGACGCACTCTCTGAATAATAGCTCTGAGGGCGGCACTGCAAAAGATAAAGGGATTCGCCATCGGATGCAAATTCTATATCAACGGGTGTTCCGATTGTATTTCGCAAAAGCGAAAGTATTTCATTAATTTTCTTAATATAATCCGTTTTATTAATCAAATTATCGAAAGTTGGTATTATTTCGTGCTTTTTTGTGTCGATACCTAAACCAACAGGCACTTTTAAATGCTTTTCTTCAATAATTGAAAAAATATCATTAATAGCTGGATAGTCATTTCCGACTTCTTCAATTAACTTTTTTATTGGAATTGTTTCGAAAGTATTGGTCTCAATATTGATTACATCAATATTTCTAGGAGAATATGCAAGAAAATCTTTTAAAGACAGATTCACTCTTAGTTCAGGTTTTCCCGGTGCAATCAGAACAGGGTAATCATTTCCGATGCGGTCAACAGCACGGGTGCCGAGTCCGGGGACAATGCGAATTAGTCCGTCCTCGCGTTTTATTCGTGGC
>DAIOVK010000354.1:0-4019 GCA_036759045.1 Kapaibacterium sp. (SeqCode)
TTTGCAGGATGCAACTTAATAATATAAAAATTTCACAAGGATGTGCTAATTCTTCTAATAATGTTAAGAATATTAGCCAAAACAATAAGCTAAATTTAAACAATTTGTTTGATTTTAGCCAATCTGAAGAATGTAATTCTGCCTTAAATGGTAACAATTCTTATTCTTCACAAGATTTAGATTCATTTGTACTTGATTCAAATGCTAATGGCGAATTTATCATTTCAATAAATGCTTTTGTTGCTTTTCCTTCTTTTGAAAACGAAGTTCAATCATTAATTACAAATTCAAATGACACTGTTAATACTGAATTAATTGACTTTGACAATATTGATTCTGATAATGTGTTATCAAATCAAGAATGTTCTACTATTGAACAACAAAGCCAAATGCTTCCTGTTAGTATTTTAATTGAGAATAATGACCAATCTATTGAAGAGAAAAAAGAAGTAAGCACAAAGACAGAATATGATGATTCATTACCAATAGAAAAAACAAATACTGAAAAAAGCGGGGATTTATTTTTTGATTATACAATACTTTCTGATAAATCTATTTTAAATATTAAACAAAATAGTAATTCGGTATCACAAAAAATTTTAGACTTAAATGATAACAATTATAATGAAATAAGCAATCCAGTAATAAAAGAGAATAATAAGTCAGAAACATCAACTTTCTTAAATCCCAATGATATTAATATTAAAGAAGAAAGCGAAACAGACCTAATCAGCAATCCAGTAATAAAAGAAAATAAAGAAGATAAGAAATCCTTAGTTCTAAACAAATTTGAAAAAGAGAATTTTGAATTTGAAAAGGAAAAGATTGCAGCTAATAATCTTATTAATAATAATGAATTAGACATTGATTCTTCTGTTATTAATAATATTAAAGATTCATCATCAATTATTAACATTGCTGAAGATAACGTTGGTGTAGTAAATGCCATAGAAAATAATAGAAATAAAGAAGTTACTTATTCAGAAAATCAAAGTTCAGTTAGTAATCAAAATTTGAGAAGTTTCCCTTTTGAGCAGAAAATTGATAATTCAAATTATAAAAGTTTAAAAACAAATGAAAAACAGAATTCTAATTTAAACAATGAAATAAATAATAAAATTACTCCCGATAAGCCACAAAATGAAATTTCAGATGAATTGAAAAACTCAAAAGCTACTCAATTGAATATTCAAATTGAAAACAAAGAAGAAATTCCAAAAATTGAATTTAGAGTAAGTAAGGATTTTAATAATAAAAAAGAAATCAATACACTTAAATATGATAATACTCAAAATGATAAAACAATAAAAAGTGATAGTGATAATATCAACCCAAATCAGAATAATAAACAACTTCAATTACTGTTATCGTTAAAATCAAATTCCTATTTTCCCAAGGAAACTCTAAGTAATAATTATGTAAAAACAACAAACAATAATTATTCAACAATTGAAAATTTGATTTTAAATAATTATCAAGTGGTTAATGACATTAATTCAAAATCAGCAGATATTCCTACACTTGGAAATAATAATATTGATGTTGAAAATAAAACATTACAGAAAATCGAAAAAATTTCAATAGATGAAATGAAACCAAATGTCCTCGGTGAAATTGCTATTACAAAAACTGAAAATGATAGTGAAAATGCAGATTTAAACAATAATAACAGCCAAAATGAAAGCAATAAAGATTCTAAATTGAACAATATAAGCCAAAAGAGTAATTTAAACGGGATTTTTTCTGGTGTTGAAATTAAACAAGATGAAAAATTTTTTAGCGGAATAAAAATTCCTGAAAATAATCAAAATGAAGATATAGATACAGAAATTGAAGGAAAAAACAATAGCAATGATAATAAAATACAAATGAATAAAAATAACCAGGAATTTGAGCTAATAAATTCATTGAATAAATTACAAACCGGTGGAAATGAAATAAATAATTCAATAAAAAAAATAAAAGCTGAACATCAATTAAATCAATATACTACAAAGATTTATACCAATGAATTTGCAAAAACGACTTTTAATATAATAAGCTCTATGCCCGAAAATTCAATTGGAACTGCAAATTTGATTTTGAAGCCTGCTTCTCTTGGTACAATAATTGTAAATATTAATTTGAAAGAAAAAGAGCTAAATATAGACATAAGACCGGAAAATAAAGAAGTAGCAAAATCAATAGAAAACCAGATTCCACAGCTTAAAGAAAGATTAACTGGTGTTGGAATTCAATTAGAATCAATTAATATTAATGATAGCAGAACAGAACAGGATTTAGCAGAAAAGAAACAATCTAAAAAAGAGCAAAAAGAAAACAATAAAGAACAGGAAATCTTGCAAGAATATATTCGTTCTTTTCGTGAAATAGAAACAGAAGAATTAATGGACTAATTTTTTCACAATAACAAGGAGGTTATGAAAGATGTATGTAAATGACGTTGCGTCAACATTAACTTATGGAACGACCTTTGCTTCTGCAGCATCGACAAGTGCAGAAAGCGATAAGGACAGGTTCATGAAATTGCTGATGGTTCAATTACAGAACCAGAATCCGATGTCTCCCTTAGAGAGTCAGGACTATACGGCGCAGCTCGCTCAATTCTCGCAATTAGAGCAACTCAGTGAAATTCGTTCTCTGATGGAGGAGCAAATACAAACAAATTTGGTCTTAACCCAGAACATTGCTAACAGTGCGCTTCCCGGTTTGCTTGGTAAAAATGCAAAGGCGTCATCAGACAAAATTAATTTTGATGGTGAAAATCCGGTTTCACTCGGATATTTTCTTCCTTATCAAGCCGCAGAAGCAAACGTTACAGTTAAAGACAGCAATGGAAACACTGTAAAGGAATTTTCATTGTCTGGCGATGAATTGCTTTATGGCAGCCATACAATCAAATGGGATGGGACTGATGATAGCGGAGCAGTTCTTTCCAAAGGGAAATACACTTTTGAAGTAACAGCTTCAGATGCAAGTGGCTCTTCATTCGGTGCTGATACTTACAGTATTGGAACTATTGAAGCGTGCAGATTTACTTCAAATGGAACTGTAATTGTAATTAACGGATTAGAATATTCTTTGAGTGATATAACTGATATATCAACAAATTAAAGAAGAAAGGAGGCAGGAGTTTTGCCTGAAATTGAAGGAATTAGAGTTCCGTTTTTGCCTGCTGGCGGAATCCAGGAACTCGAACGCCAATCTAAGTACACACCAGACGTTAATGTCCGGACAAGCTTTGATGAAATTTTTAATACCGAGCTTAATAAAATAAAATTTTCAGCTCATGCACAAAATCGCATTAATAGCAGAGATATACAAATAGACGATGAAAGTGTAGAGCGTTTAAATAGTGCAGTTGAAAAAGCTGAAGAAAAAGGGTCGCGTGAATCTTTAGTCATTTTTGATGATAAAGCATTTATCGTTAATATTCCAAGCAAAACAATTATAACAGCACTTGATAAAATGCAATTAAACAGTAATATAATAACAAATATAGACTCTGCTGTTTTTGCTTAAAATAAGCGAAGCCGGACCTTGCCTTAGGGCTGGGAGCTTCAGGATACTAACTCAGACTGACTGATGAGTTAGAAAAACAGACAAACATAATATTTAGGATAAATAATTAACCATGGAGGGTTATTATGTCATTAACAAGAGCTTTATGCAGTGGGGCAAGCTCACTGCAGGCGCATCAAAAGAAGATGGATGTGGTCTCTAACAATATTGCCAATGTAAATACAGTTGGATATAAATCCAGCCGTGCTTTATTTTCAGATGAATTTTCCCAAATTCAAAGTTTCGGACGTTCTGCAACTTCTGAAAATAGCTCCGGAGGCACCAATCCTCTTCAATATGGACTGGGAGTCCAGGTAGCGTCTGTTACTTTGGATATGAAACAGGGAAATATGGATACTACTGACCGTCCCCTTGATTTAGCTTTGCAAGGTGATGGTTTTTTTGTTTATAGTATGAATGGAAAGCAACTTTATTCAAGAGCCGGTGCTATTTCGAGA
>DAIOVK010000355.1:0-4016 GCA_036759045.1 Kapaibacterium sp. (SeqCode)
TAATAACCTAATAACCTAATAACCTAATAACCTAATAACCTAATAACCTAATAACAATTAACAATTAATAATTAATAATTAACAATTAACAATTATCTTCGCATAAGACCTGCTCCATCCAGTTCAAATAAGGTTCGTAACCGTCCACAATAGGAATAGCAATAATTTCAGGGACTTCGTCAGGGTGAATTTCAGCAATACGTTCAACCAATGCATCGAATTTATCATTCTTTGTTTTAATAAACATTTGGCATTCTAGTCGCTCTTGCAAAGCTCCCTGCCATGCGAAATAAGAATAATTGTTCTGAGCAATAGAGCAGCAGGCAGCAAGTTTTTCAGAAACAAGAATCCTTGCAATTTGTTTGGCTTCGTTTAATGTTTCAACTGAAACAAATACGATTCTAAAGTCATTTTTTTCATTCATAAAACTCTTTCATTTATTGATTTATTTTTTCATTATTATTTTGCAACTGCTCAAAATACTGGCGAATAAGAATTTCATAATCAGCGCTATAGTTCTTTTGAATAGAGCGAATCATTGCACGAAGTGCCTGGGTGCGTCCTTCCTGTGTAGATAAATCGAAATTGTTCGGACTTTGCCTGATTACATTTTCCCCCGTATTCGATTCACGTTTCTTTTCGTAATCTCTATCGTGAACAGAGCGAGTCGCATCAAGCAGTCTTGAAAGAATCCGTTCCTGCCTTTTCATAGTTTCCTGAGTAATTTTTCCGGATTCCATATCTTTAACAACTTCTTTCATTTCCTGAGCAATTTTATCTAAATCGCCAAGCCCCTTTCTGTTTCCATCTGTAATTTGCTTTTGTTCGGCAGCCAGTTCTTCAGCAGTTTTTTGTGCTTGTCCCTGTGCCTGAGCAAGACGCCCAACTTGTGCTTGTTGTTCAGGGGAAAGTTGTCCACCTTGACCAAGTTGCTGCATTGCCTGATTTATTCCTTGCTGCTGTTGGGAAAGTTGCTGAAGTCCATCCATAAAACTTGAGCCACCGCTGCCCGGTCCAGGTTTACCGCTTGGATTCGAGCAGGAGCCGCCGCTTTGCTGCATTGTGGAAAGCATTGATTGCATTTCCATAGCAGCAGCATTCATTGAAGCCATTGCCTGTGCTTGTTCCTGTGATGCTTTCTGAGTAGAGCGGTTAGACATATCTTGTATGGCAGATTGCATGCTTTGCATAGCATCACCGAGATTTTTACCCATTTCAGGAGTAACAGCAAAAGTCTTCTGAGAAAGTTCAACCATCATATTTGTAACGTTAGCAATTGCTTCTAGTATTTCCGATTGCGTTTCAGCAAGTTTTGGCATTTGGACGGAGTTTGCCGTTGCATTTTGTGTAGATTGTTGTAAATTTTCCTGTTGTTCTGATAGCTCAAGAAGATTCATCATTGCTTGCTGAAGTTTTCGCATTGCTTCTTTACTAACCTTATCCTCCATAGACTTTTTCAGTGACATCATACTTTGAGCAAAGTTTTTCAAATTCTTGCTTGCTTTCTTTTGAGATTGCTGCGATTGATTTAAATCGCCATTTTTCATATTTTGCTCGGATTTTTGCATTTCGGAATTTGTCTGTTCCTGATTTAGCTCCTGTTTTGCCTGTTCCATCTCTTTCATTGGCATATTATCGCCAATTTCTTTCATCAAATCTTCCAAATCTTTTAATTCTTTTGCTATATCTTTTAAATTATCTTGTAAACGGTTTTGTTCCTGAGCAAGTTCATTCCGTTTATTTTGGTCATTTGGATTTGCATTTTCAGTTTTCTTCTCCAAATCTTCCTGTTTTTTCAAAAGCTCTTCTGCACGCTTTTGTAAGGCATCGACTTTTTGTTCGGCTTGCAATCTTTTAAGTATTTTAATGCTTCTTTCTAAACCTTTGCGGAACTGGTCTTCGTCGAATTTAGTTTCCTTCATTGCCTTTTGGATTTGCTCAGGAGTTAATTGCTTCATAGCTTCCTGCATACGTTCCTGAAGTTTTTGCAAATCAGCAGAATTGACTTCCTTCAAAAGCTGCTGTAACTCCATATACTTTTGCAGTGTTTCAGGTGACATTGCATTATTTTCTTCAAGTTTCTTTGTAATGTCCTGAATATTTTGCTGGACATCAGCAAGTTTGTTTTTCAAATCCTCTTGTTTTTTTACAATGTCCTCTAATTTTTTCTTTTCCTTCCAATCCAAATCTTTTTTCATCGGGTCTTTGAGCATTTCCCTGTTTAGCTCTTCCATATCTTTCTTGATTTCTTCAGCTTTTTTCAAAGTATTTTCGAGGTCTTTTTCAACTGTTTCATGTCCTTTATCAACTTCTTTAAATACTTCTTCAAGCGAAGGAAGTCGTGCAGTCAAAACGCGTGTTTTAGCAGATTTTGGACCTGTAACAATGTCATTGTCAAAAATTTCAAAGTAAAATTCAAATTTATCTTCGGGTGAAATGCCAAGTAAATTCAAATCCCAAAGATAATTCACCTCTGCAGATAAATCACTTGAATAAATAGGAACTCTGTTGCTTCTGAATTTTTCTTCAGGTGGAGCATATTTTGAATCAGCAAGACGATAGTGGAGTAAAAGCTGGGAAAAGCCATAATCATCAGAAATACCAACTTTTACTGGTAAAACAGCTTTTTCAGTAAGTGATACATCGCTTGTTGGGTCAATTAATGTAATAGTCGGGTAGTCATCTGAAAGAGCAAGTGCAGTATATTTTATTGGATTTACACTTTGCTCGCCTTCCTTGTCGGTTATTCTAAAATAATAATTGAGTGTTGCTGAAAGTGAAAAAGTGCCTAATGCCTTACGTCCATCAACAGTCATCGGCAGCACGATGCTATCGGTATGAGTGACAATTGAATCAGCTTTAATTTGTTTCGTATTTAGCTTTTCGATAATTATTTCTGCTTTGCTTAATTCTTTATTGGAAAGTAAATTAATATGAATATTAGAACCGCGCAGGGCAGATAAATCCGCATTTTGCTCTGTGAAATTTGTAGGAGCAAGTCGTGTATAGCCCGGATAATTTATTCTGCCGTTAATTGCTCGGATTTCCGGCTTATCGACTACTTTTATTCTGCCGTGATTTGTTACTACTTTTGAATCAAGCCAATCGGCTTCTGCGTAAAATTCAACTGAATTTTTAAGTGCTGGAATTGTATAGACAAAGCAATTATTTGAATCTGGCTTAAGTTTATACGAATCATAATTTTCCTGTCTTTCTTCCTTGAGTAAAAGCGTTACAAATTCGGGAGCAGTTCCTTTTGATTTTATGGAAATTGTAGCTATTTGACCACGCAAAATACTTGCATCAATAGGGGAAATTTCGAGTGAAAATGGAGCAGGTGGAAGATAGGATTCGTTGTAATTCACTATTCTGTTGAAAGCATTTCCAATTGAAGTTTGAAAAATTAAAAAAATTGAACTGACGATAATTGAAGATATTAAGAAAAAAAGCAGTGTCTTTTTGAAATCCTTTTTATCAATAATTTCATCAAAATTCTTATCTCTTGATAGATTTGAAACTTCATTAAAAGCAGCAACAGATAGAGCTGAAGAAGTCCCTACCTGATTCCCCAAAGAAGCAACAAGCTGAATTGAATTACATAGTTTATCTTTTAAATCCGGGTATTTATCTCCTATACGAAGCGCGACCTGTTCTTCCGATTGAATGCCTTTGTAACCGGTAATTTTTGCAAGCGGAGCAGCGAGCAAAGTTCCTATAGTTGTAACAATGAGCAATGCTAAGATGCCGGCAAGCGTTGTCCTGAAAGTTTCATTACCATTGAATATAAATTCAATAGTTGAGATAAGAAGCAGTGCGACAGCAGTAATTGCCAAAAATTTCATTACCGCAGTAATGAACTCAAGATTAGCTTCTTTTTTTCTTGTTGATTTAATGCGTTTAATTATTTCGCTGTATGATTTATTATATGCTTGCATATTTTTACCTTGTTAAAGCCCAAACAATTATGTTAGTGCCAATTTTAAATGCTTCCTCCCGTTTTTCGAGAGGGTCGTTAT
>DAIOVK010000356.1:0-4003 GCA_036759045.1 Kapaibacterium sp. (SeqCode)
CTTGTTACATTTGGGCAAGCCCAAATGCTTCATTGAAATAGCTAAAATTGAATAGCGACTGAAAAATAATAAGATGGATTCTGACATCCGTCAGAATGACACTTTTCCTTATATCATCTCCATTTCAATAAAGGTCTTCCTTTATCTTGGGGTTCAGAATGACAGATTATATTACAATTATTGTTAGCAACTTGGTATTAAACAATTATTTCAAAACATTTACAGCCACTTTTTCCGCTTAAAAACGAATATCATAAATACTGCTATTATTATAATAATTCCCCACATCGCAAAATACCCATATCTAAATTGCAACTCTGGGATATAGTCAAAGTTTGTTCCGTAAACGCCAGCAATAAAAGTTAATGGAATAAAAATTACAGAGAAAATTGTTAAAAATTTCAATATATCGTTGAGTTTGTTACTAACATTTGTATGAAAAATGTTAAGTTGGTCTGATAAAATTTCTCTATAGCTTTCAATTGATTCATTTGCTAAATTTATATTGTCTTGTAATTCTTTTAAATGAACCAATAAATTTTCACTTATTAGTTCAGAATCCATTTTGACTAAACTGACTATCATATCTCTGCACGGAACTATTGTCTTTCTTAAATAATTAATTTCTCTTTTATATTTTTTAATTTCTTCCAATATCGAAATTGAAGGATTTTCAATTAAATATTCATCTAAATTCTCTACTTTTTCTCCAATTCTGCTTATTAGATAAAGATAATTATCAATTACAACGTCAATTAAAGCAAACGCAAGATAATCAGTTCCGGAACCACGTAATCTTTTTCTATTGTTTCGCAATCTTTCTATTACTGGCTCAAAAATATTCGCTTCTTTTTCCTGAAAAGAAATCAATAGTTTATCTTTAATAATAATTACAAGATTTTCAGTAAAAATTTTATTGCTCTTTTCATTATACTGAAGGATTTTTAGTGAAATAAATACGCAATTATTATATTCGTGAATTTTCGGTCTGAGTTGAGTGTTTAATATATCTGAAATAATTAGAGTGTCTAAACTGAAAACTTCAGATAAATACTTCATAAGTTCTTCATTATGTAAACCGTCAATGTTAAGCCAGGTTGTTGTATTTGATTTTGTTAAATGAATGATTTCGTCTAAATTATTTACACTGATTTCGCTTAAATTGTTAGCATCATAATCAATTACGCTAATTTTTACGAAGTCGCTTTTTCTTTCACCTCTGAAATGAATTGCATCTGGCGATAAACCAATGTTTTCTTTATTTGTCTTTATAAATCGTGCCATTTCGTTTTATAATGGTAATACAATTTTTCCTGTTTTTTTCTAATAGTTTTCTTACATTTTCAAAATTTACTTTTCTAATATTTTTGTGTCAATTGTTTTCATTTATTTCTTTAACATCAAGGGCTCCGTTTACTTTACAATCAATATTTTCGATTTTAAATTTATATTGCTTTTCATCTTTAATTGTTGATATATTTTGAATATCATTTGTAAAATATTCAGAATATTCTTTTGCTTTTATTCTATTTTCTGCCTTAATTTTTACAATATAAGACTTTGTTAATACTACTTCATAAGTTTTCATAAAGTAAAATAATTTAATTTTATAATTTTAATCATTATTTTTTCAGTTTGTTTTAATAAATGATTACACACTAAAAAGTGTCATACCCGTGAAAACTGGTATCTATAAACCGCACTGGAAGTGGATATCCGATTACTCGGAAATAACATATCATTGTTTTTAGAGTGGACTCATAAAAATAAAAAAATAACTAATTTTTCACAAATATATAAAAATTATCACAACTTTTTCAATCTTTCAATTTCAGAAGCAATATCATTAATAACTTCTTCATTTTTGATTTTGTCGTCAATACTATAAACCAGAAACACTTTCCCACCATATTTTTCAGTGAAGTCATCAAAACTTGCCTTCATTCTTTCAGAAGGAGAATAGTTACCAAAGTTTGCTTTAGAAGTAACTGGTTTGATTTGTATTCCAAATGCTTTTTCATTTACAAAACCAAGATAATCAATATCACCAGCATGGTCAAGTTCCGGGTCGCTTTGAATAAAATTTACATCATTAAACTTTTTAGCAAGATTATCTTCAATTACTGATTTTTCTCTGATAAATCCATCATAAGTCCTGTTTATTGTAAGATTGTAAATATAATCAATACAATCTTGAAGAGTTAACTGATTAAACGCTTCTGTCCACTCTGGAATCACAACTTCTTTAATTTTCGTATAAAGCCGTTCTCCTAATTCTTCCAGAACTTCCTTGGTTATTTTTGTTGGATTTTTATTGTCTGTAAATGCCTTTTCAAAATACCATTTTTCCCATTCTTCAAAATTACTTGGCTGACATTCTCGTATTAAAGCCATTACAGTTCCAACTTTGCTTGGTCTTGAAAGTTGATAAGTTTGACAAGCATAGTTTAATACTTTTTCTTTTTTACCAAATTCTAATGAAAATTTTTTCTTAATCTCTTTTGACATTTGCTTCTTTATATAATTCAATAAATTTATTTTTTAATGAATAATCTTGAATAGTATCAATATTAGTTAAACCCTTTTTAATTAAATGGGCATTTATAAATGTTTTATTTTCTAAATATAAATAACATAACATGTTATTGTTTATATCGTATTTCTCTTTATCATATTTTAAATATACTTTTTTTCCTTTAATTTTTTCTTTTAAATATTCAATTGCTTTTCCATTTATAGTTTCGTTTTCCTTAATACCAATTAATCTAATTTTTAAATTATTGTTTAATAGGATAATCTCAGAATTAATTATATCTTTAACAGTAAAAGTATCATTTCTGCTTGAATCGCTGTTTCTATCTATTTTAGAGCCGAATTGAAGTTTTTTCACATCAATTTTTTTATCTAGAATATGTGGGTCTTTAAAAATATAAGGTAATTCAGAAATTTTACTTTTAAAATCAATGCTATGTTCTTTTTGTTTCAAAAAGTTATATTCTGTTCCAATCAAATCAGTTTGTGCTGAATTTAATCTTTCCTTTATAATGGGAATAAATTCTGGATTTATTTCAATTCCAATAGAATTTCTATTCAAGTTTTTTGCAACAAGTGATGTTGTTCCACTACCAACAAATGGGTCATATACAGTTTCACCAACAAAAGAGAACATTTTGATTAATCTTTTAGGAAGTTCTTCCGGAAACATCGCTAGATGTTTGCCTTGTTTTACACCAGAAAAATTCCAATGTCCAGCAAAAAAAGTATTCCATTCTTCTGGGGTCATTTTTGATTGTTCTTTTTGCTCAGGAGTTGGTTTTGGAGCTTCACCTAACTTCTTGAAGATAAGAATAAACTCATAATCAAGTTTAAGAATGCCATTCCTCGGATAAGGATAAGAACCCATCTGAACGCCACCACCTGTTGTGTGAGAGGTAGTTACTTTTTGCCAGATAATTGCCCCCATATAATCGAAACCAATCGCTTCACAAAATTTGATAATTTCTTCTCTAATCGGGATTACCTTGTATCTACCATAATAGACAGAACGTGCAAACTGGTCGCCAATATTTACGCTAAGACGGCAGCCGTTAAAAAGAATTCTGTAGCATTCTTTCCAAACCAAATTCAAATTGTTAATATATTCTTCGTAACTATGATGAAATCCAATTTGATTCTCGGTTCCGTAGTCCTTTAACTGCCAATAAGGTGGTGAAGTAATAACTAAATGCACTGAATTGTCTTTTATTTCTGGAATATACCTGCTATCGCCATTTATTATTGTATGTTGTGTATTCATTTGTTAATCAGTTTATAATAATGTAGCAAAATTAACTATATTATTTTTTTAATGTAGTAATTTGTAAAAAGACTTATTATTATATTTTATTCCAAACGTAGTGAGTAATCTTTCTACTTAATTTACAATGCAACTTGAGATTTCTCATTTCGTTACCAATGACATCGCTCCTTTGTCGGTCATTCTGAACGAAGTGAAGAATCTCAA